>JAQVTV010000073.1 GCA_028699855.1 Candidatus Izemoplasmatales bacterium
ATGATTCTCGGTTCCGATCTTGACGCTGATGCCATCTGTGCTCGACTCCACAATCTTGAAGATCTCATTATTTTCGATGGTCTGAATGAAGTCGCGCAATTTGCGGATATCGTTGAATTCCGGTTGATAGAGCATGTTTGACGATCCGGTCAGGTAATATTTGGTTTGTGCGAATTTCGAGAACGCCTCGATGAACGAATCAACGATCGTATCGCGATATTTCAACAATTCTTTGATGCGGTTGTGTTGGATCTCGTAATGGAGTTTTTCTGATACCTTGGCGATCGGCGTATCGACGAGCAACTCGTTCAACAGGTCGATGACTTTGATCAGTTCCTGCATTTCCATATCTTCGGATATCATGATTTGCTTGGACTCGACATAACCGAGATTCGTGATGACAAGAATCAAGGCTTGCGTATCCCGAAGCGGGATGAGTTGAACTTTCTTGACTTTCGAGTGGTAGGCATTGGGGCCAAGGGATATGGCCGTGCAATTCGTAGCTTGGCTCAAGAGGTTAATCGCCTCTTTGATCATTTCATCGCGTTGGATGTCGCGGTTCTCAAAGAGCTTCTCGAACTCGAAAAACCCTTCCGTATCATCGTCAATATCCTTGAGAATCTTCTCGATGTAGTAGCGATAACCTTGCTCCGAAGGAATCCGCCCGCTGGAGGTATGGGTTTTCTCGAGGAACCCGAGTTCTTCCAAATCGCTCATCTCGTTGCGAATGGTCGCTGGCGAGACATCCATATACTTCGATAAAGAACGGGATCCGACTGGTTCAGCGGTTCGCACGTACTCGTCCACAATCAATTTAAAGACCATTTCCTGGCGCTCAGTCAGCACGATTTTCACCTCGTTAGCACTCCGATATCGAGAATGCTAACATTATTATAACTGAGCGGTTTAGCAATGTCAAGCCTTGAGTGCTAATAATTTCCAATGATGGGATGGTCTGCGTCGTTATCGCGATCGAATCCGTTGATTTCCTACTTGTAGATTTCTATGAATCATGTATAATTGAGGGAGATTAGACGTGAAAGGGCGCGAATACAGGTCATGATCCAACGAATATGGCGTGACAAAGTTTTCGTCATTGCACTCCTTGTGATGCTTGCATCGCTTTTTTTGACGCCTCCGAGCCTCAAAATGTTTCAAGCGATCAATCATCACGTGCTCCTGATCATGTTTTCTTTGATGATCGCTGTCTCGGGCATGACTCAAGCCAATCTCTTCGGTAAGATCGCCATCACCCTGACGTCTCGCGTGTTCACCATCCGTTATATCGGGCTTGCGATCATTTGGGCAACGTTTTTCCTCGGCATGTGGATGACCAACGACGCCGTGCTCTTAACGCTGGTGCCCTTCACAATCTATGTCACCAAACAGACCCATGAGGACCGCTATGTCTTGCCGATCGTCATATTGCAGACATTCGCGGCGAACATGGGAAGCGCGCTCACACCCATGGGCGATCCGCAAAACATCTACCTTTACCAATATTACCAACTCGGTTTTGGCGAGTTCATTCGCACCACCTTGCCCATCACCGTGACTTCGTTCATCTTGATTACCGTGACAACCTGGTTCATCCTGCCCAACACGTTCATCAAACCGGTGATGGTCTCTCCCGTCTTGGACCGGAAGAAAGTGATCGTCCAAACCATCATCTTCATCCTCGTGCTGCTTTCGATTCTGAGAGTCATCGATATCTGGATCGTGTTTTTGGTGACCGTGGTACTGACCTTGCTTTTTTACCCGAAACTCATTCTCAAAGTCGACTATGGTTTGTTGCTGACATTCGTCTGTTTCTTTATCACGACATATAATTTATCCCAGAGCATTTGGCTGCAAAACATCACCGCGAAGTTCCTCGATTCCGCGTTTGGCGTCTATCTCAGCGGTCTGATCTTCAGTCAATTCATGAGCAATGTCCCTGCCTCCGTACTTCTTGCGACATTTACGTCCAAAGCCTATTGGCAACCCTTGCTCAGAGGCGTGAATGTCGGGGCGATGGGCTCCATCATCGCTTCATTGGCCAGTTTGATCACCTTCAAGTTCGTGATACGCGAACAACCTGAGAGAATCAAGGAATACTTGAAAATGTACACGCTTCTGGGTCTGTTCTACATCCTCATCAACTCTTTGGTCCTCTGGCTTGTATCATAAAAAAACGATTCGTCAAGAATCGTTTTTTTCTAGGTATTTCCATAAGAACAATGTCACCATCGATTTATGTGGGTGCCATTTTTCGCTCATCTTCTCTGCGGTTTCGGGTGTGATCTCCTGGTCGGTCAGTTTCTCCAGCGCTTTTCTCAGTCCGAGATCGCGACAGGAAAAGACATTGGGGCGGCCCAGAGAAAATATCAAGAACATCTCTGCGCTCCAATAGCCGAGTCCTTTGACTTGGATAAGCATCTCTTTGACGGCGTCATCGCTCATGTGGTCGATATCGGAGAAATCGACTTTGCCCGTCTGCACACATTCCGCCAAAGACTTCATGTATGATATTTTCCGAAATGAAAGGCCCAATGCCCGCAACGCGTCTTCCGGAGCTTGAATCACCGCTTCCGGTGTGATATGGCCGGAAAAATAGTTTTGGATCCGGGAATAGATCGTCTCTGCGACCCTGCCGGAAAGTTGTTGGGCGACGATGGTCGATACCAACGATTTGAAGAGGTCCTCATCGGTCTCGAACACTACTTGATCCGTCACTTTGAAAATGGGTTCGATCAAAGGATCATTTTGGATGAGACTCCGAGCAATCTCAGAATCGCTTCTGTACACGATACGCATAATCACAAATCCTTTTTGACTTTGGTGCACACGGAGTCGTATTCAATGGCCGCAAAGATCAAAGCGGCCAAACCGTATGACCAGTTTTTGCCACGGGGTGTCCATTTATATCCCAAATACGGCAATAGCGGCAAAGGAATCGTCGGGGCGCTGATTTCCGGCAAATAGATATGCGATTCCTCATAGATTAAGGAATCCACGGAAGCATGATAGGCTTTGATGGCGGCATCGAGAAACCGCTTGTCAAGTAAACCTTGGTGGTAACCGCGAAACCATCCTGAGGCGATCAAAAGCGTCGCGGAAAGTTCGCGGTATGTTTTTCCGGGTTTGTTCAACACCGTCTCGAAGGTTCCATCGGGTCGTTGATACTTAATCAACGCCTCGGATGTCTTACGAAACAAGGAAATGATCGTCGCTTTTTCCTTGTGGTCATCCGCTTGGTCAAGGAGCATCGGCAACGCGGCGATGACCCAGCCATTGCCGCGACCCCAAAAGAGCTTTCGCTTGGGATAGTGGGTTTTCTTTTTGACCCAATACGAATGGTACCACAGGTTTGATTCGGGATCCATCATATACTTCGCCATCACTCTCGGTTGGCGCAATGCGATATCCATCAAGCCCGGGTCTTTCTCGTTTTTCGCATAGATGGCTGGGAAAACGGAAAACATCATCAGCGAGTCGACCCAAATTGACTTCGGATAAAACCGGCCGATTAGACTGTTGCCGAGATGGTTGACGGAATCCTCAATTAGACGTGGCTCATGCCTGATATAATCCAGTACGCGCTGAGTGAGCGCCTCATAATCGGGATTATGTGTCTTTTTCTGCATCATATACGTGATCAACCCGGGAGCCGCTGTGTCGCTCTGGTCGACCGGTGGCTGATGCGCGACGTAATAGTCGCAGTAGCCCCGTAAAAACGGGGTATAATCATCCGTACCCTGATGTTGGTCCAATCGGGCCAATGCATAGCCTAGCAAGGCTTCGCCCCACATCCATTTCATCTTGGGGTCCCATGTCTTGACGATATGATTCGCTAGTTCGACCACTTTGGTGTAATACAGTCGTTGTTGCATGTTCATTCCTCCTTCATCTTTCGGATTGCTTCGGTAAAGTGTGCTTCATATTCTGCGCCCTCATAGCGCACGGATAGGTGGTTGTTATGGGGGGTATGCGCGATGAACGGGACATCATAACGTGATTGTCTTGGCTCGATGACTTGGTGATCCACCTGAAAATCTCGATTGTAGTTGAGAAGATAATCATGAGTGCCTTGGAACGCCACGCGTCTGAACGCGCATGAGAAAGCCGTCGCGGGATAACGCGTTTGAAACGCATCAAAGTCCCCATGTTCAAGGGCTTCGACCACGACGGCGAAGCAGAGACGCTTGCCGCGGTAAATCAGTTCGGAATCACCGACTTCATGAGGTCGATTCGCAAAAATGGCGACTGCGGTGTGCGTTTTTCTGGCGTAGACTACGGTGTCATGGGCAATCACTTCATCGAACAGATGGAATGGAAAATGAAAATGGACGAAGTACTGCCGCTTGCTTTCCAAAAAGCCTCGGCGTTGTCTTAAATGGTAATCCAGAATCAGGACGTTTTCATGTTGTCTGGAATCGGGGTTGATGCCATTGCCGACCCAATATGACGGTGAAAAATTGCGCGCTGCGTCTTGAAACATCGGACTGCCCGGATGCGTCGAGAAGATGGTAAGCCCTTCGGGTAAGGTCAATTGCCATAGATGCTGCTGGTCGCCGAACTCTCCCGGGTGATAGCTTTGCTGGGACGAAAGCAAAAAATGCTTCGTTCGGTATGTATAGATGTTCGCGCGCTGGATCGCCACGCCTTGGGTCGCCGGATTCAAGACTTTGACGAGAAAGGGAAGCAGATGAAGTTTCCTGAGAATGGGCATCTGGACCATCTTCAGATCATGGAGAAAATTGTTCGTCTCGAGTTTCCACGCCTGAAACATCGCCATCGTCATCTCAATCGATTCCGGATGGGTGAAAGCTTCCATCTGCCAGAAATACATACCGAGATGATCAAAGTCATGCGGATAAATCGCTGTTTTAACCTCTTTGAGATCATGGCCCATCCCTTGTCGGATAATCATGGTCTCCTGAGATCGTGCGATTTTTTTGAAGACGCTTGGCACCTCATATCCTTTCATGATCAAGAAGAGTGTCGAGAGTTTCGTCTGATCTGTCGGATGATCCAAAATGCCGAAGGCGTGTTTGAGGATGTCGTTGACATCCGCCATCCGCGGATCTCGTTTCTGGACTTCATAACAACGGCCGCTCGTACCAACAAAAAACCCTTCAAACGAATGCATCGCCATATCGAGCAACAAGAGGTCTAGAATGATTGTCGCTCGCTCACGTACGTGATGATCCGGAGCGTGTTCGATTAACAGACATAGCGGAGCCACATCTTCTTCATAATACGTATTGGACAACCACTCGATCATGCCGAAGGCAAACTTCTGCTCGAGCCACGTTCGGATTCTCTGCGCAGCTTTAAGCTGCTTTTCTCTGCCGGTTTCACCACTGTTCGAAAACACGTCTTCGGGAAAAATCTCTCCAGCCAGATAAGCGGCCGTGTGAAAGATGAGCTGGTGGTTTTCCGACCAATAGCACATCCCGTCGATACCGGGTTCATCGAGCCAATACTTGAATCCCAACAAAGCATCCTTGATCTGTTTCACAGTTTCTTGTGATAAGAGATCGCGATAGCACATATAGGTCTTGATCAACGGCAACACGCGGAAATCGGCACAATCATAGCGGTGATTGACGAAATCGACCGCCGCAAGGATGCCGCCTTCATCGACGCGCTCACCCCGAGACAGCTGGATGATCTCTGGAAAGCACTTCTGATTCATTTTAACGTTCATGCCGACATCTTTTTGCATCGTCATCCTTAAAACAACTCGCTTTTCAGTTGCTCGAAACGTTCAAGGTCCGCTTCGCTCCACTTTTCATCATCCTGCGTCGACCTCAAATTCAGAAAATATCGGACTTCTTCGCTTCTACGTGTGGTCAAGACGAATTTCCTTGCGACAAAAAATCCGATTATCATCAGTAATACA
>JAQVTV010000074.1 GCA_028699855.1 Candidatus Izemoplasmatales bacterium
GGTTCTGACCGACGGAGAAGAAGTGGTGGTGCCGAGAAAACCGGAAAGCATCACGACTCCGACGGTGACGCCACGCCGCATCTATGTGGAGATCCGGGGGATGGTCGCGCATCCCGGAATCTATCAGATGCCCGAAGATGCGTCCGTCAAAGATTTGATCAATGATGCGGGCGGTTTGTTAGTCGATGCCGATTTATCGCAAATCAACTTCAATATGCCCCTTGTTTCAGGCATGCGCATCATCATCCCCACCTATACCGAACCAGAGGCGGGAACGACACCTATCGAGTCCGACCTACCGATTGACGAGGGAAAGATCAACATCAATACCGCGACGTTGGACGAGTTGCAAACGCTCAAGGGAATCGGGATGGTCCTCGGTCAGCGTATCATCGACTATCGCGCGGAGTACGGGAATTTTTCGTCGATTGAGGACATCATGCACGTGTCCGGAATCAAGGAATCGATCTATGACCAAATTCGGGAATTCATTACGGTCGGCAACGGGTAAATTCATCCATCCCATCGCGGTGTGTGGCTTGTTCCTCATCTCTCTGGACCAGATGATCGTTGTGCCAATATGGTTTGTTTACCTCCTATATCTAGGCAAGCGCGAGCGATGGCTGTTCAAGCTCGCGCTTGTCTTTATGGGAATCGTGGCCATTCGCTTGGCAGTGGGAATCCTTACTGTAGAGAATCACGATTCAGACACCCTTGAAGTGACGGTGGTGTCATGCGAGGACACCCGTGTGATCGCACAGGTGCATCAAAGGCGCTATCAACTGTTTTTTTCGGAGTCGCCATCATTCATACCCGGTGATCGAATCCGTGTCACAGGGCATTTCTTCAACTTGACACAGCGATACATCCCCCACGTTTTCGATTATGCGCGGTATCAGGAAACATTGGGCATTTCTGGGCATTTTTCTGTGGATTCGGCTGATTTCATCGGGCATCGATTTCATGTGGGTATCATCTCGGTCGTGGCGAAGCGATGGGTCAAAGAACGGATCAACCCGGAGATTGTCCCATATGTGTTTCTCTTTGTTTTTGGAGATGATGCGGATGTATCCAAAGATTTGGTGCGTCAGTCGCGTCTTTTGGGTGTCAGCCACCTCTTCGCGATTTCGGGCCTTCATCTTGGATTGATCGTGGGCATGCTGGAATGGGTGTTGCGCCGCTTTTTTTTGACGCGCCGTCAACACCGCGGCATCATCATTCTCTTTTTGGTTCTATACAATGTTCTTTTGGGTTTCAAGATTTCCGTTTTCCGGGCATCCATGCTGCTTTCGTGCATGTTCATCATACCCAAAAAATATCATGTGACCCGGATTGACGTTCTAAGTTTCATCTTTTTGGCCATGATCATTGTGCGCCCCGCCATGATCTTCAACATGGGATTCCAATTGAGTTTTCTTTTGACCTTGGTCTTGATCCTGGGCTCGGGCTTTCTGAAGGGCTGTGGACAATTGGAAAAACTCATCCGCCTCTGCCTGATCGCGAATGCCTTTGCCTTGCCGATCGTCGTCGAGGCGAATCAGGGGATATCGGGTTTGTTCTTGGTCGCGAACCTGCTTTTGGGTCTTTTTGTCGCCTATGTTTTTTTGCCATTGTCGTTCTTGGCCATCGTGTGTCCGTGTACAGGGGTATATCTTCAAGTCATGAAGCTGTTTGAAACCGCGATTTCACTGATGTCAAGCGTGGGCGGGTTCGTCTCTTTCAGCTTCAAATCTCCGATTTTTGCCCTGCTTTATTGGTTGGGTCTTTGGGGGTGCATCATATCGCAGAAGATTCATCTGCGTCTGGTGTGTATCGTGGTGCTGATCATGGCGCTTTCTGGTCCGTGGATGCCCCTCATCGGAAGGGAACGTGTCGTCGTTCTCGATGTCGGTGCGGGAGATGCGATTTACATTGAAAGCGCGGGCTGCCGGATGCTCATCGACACCGGCATGCCAGATGATTATGACGCGGTGATCACATTTTTGAACCAAGAGAATATTCGCAGATTGGACCTTGTGGTGATTACGCATTGGCACAATGACCATTACGGCGAACTCGAAGACATCCTGAAGCGTTTTGTCGTCGACGAGGTCATCGCCAACCGTACAAGCGATCTCATTGATCATCCGATCACAGTAGCGCCCAAAGGATCGACCATCACATGCGGCACGCTTGCTTTTGAAGTTTTGTGGTCGCATGTGGATCATCATAACGAAAACAATAACGCTTTGGTGCTCTATGGCGATATTGGTGGAGACAAGTGGCTGTTTCTTTCGGATATCGAACGAGAAGTCGAAACCATTCTCGAGAAAAGCGGGAATATCCGCGCTGATGTGGTCAAAGTGGCACACCACGGGAGCGACACATCTTCTATTCCCACCTTCATCGCCCAAGTCGAGGCGCATTGTGCGATTATTTCAGCCGCGGGAGATATCCGTCACCGGCCGGATAGCGGAGTGATCGAACGCTGGAAACGCACGGCTGAACTCTATACGACATATGAACACGGCACGGTATCGGTGGAATATCGATGGGGAAGAAAAACCGTTCACGGCTACAAACCGGAGTTGTTCCAAATATTCAAACGGCTGCTTCACACGGCGTTCGGTTCAGAGAATAATGGATAAATCTGCTTTGAACTGATCAAAATGTGATACAATACTATCAGGTGATGATGATGGAAAAAGGCCTCTATCTCCTTGAGGGGACGGATCAGTTTCAAATCAAGAAACAGACCGAAGCGCTTCTCGTCGAACACAAGATTTCGCGAGAAGACGTGGAATTCTACGATATGGAAGAAGTGTCTTTGTCAGATGCCATCGCCAGCGCGATGACCATTCCTTTTTTTTCGGATCGCAAAGGAGTCGTATTATCTAACGCCATCTTCATGGCGCAAAATCGTTCCGGCAAAGAAATCCCTCAAGCGCTGGAGACTTTGGAGGCGTACATCAAAAACCCCTCTCCCACCACCCTTCTCATCATCCAAGCGCCATACGAGAAGTTAGATCGAAGCCGTTTGGTTGTCAAAGCCGCTTTGGCGAAAGCGGAAGTGATTCATTGCGAGAAGGAAAAGGGCGATGATCTATTCAAGGAAATCCGTGATCGCTTACAAGAAAACCAACTACGAATTGACGCCAATGCCATGCAATTGTTTGTGAGTCGGATCGGCAGTGACCACATGATCATCGATTCGGAATTGACGAAACTGATGACTTATGCTTCCGGCAAAGACACGATCACGATTGATATGGTGCGGCAGATCGTCTATAAAAATGCCGAGGAACCGATCTATCAGCTCGTGAATGCCGTGATCGACGAGGATAAGATGATGCTCATTCATGTGTACCGCGATCTGCTCAGCGCCAATGTGGATCCATTATGGATGTTAGGCGCCATCATCGCCAAATTTCAAGAGATTCTCCATGCCAAGGAACTCCTCAGACTCAACCGGAAACACGAAGACATCATGGCCTATTTTCAAGCCAGCAAAGGCAGAGCGTATTACATCACGAAAAATGCGAAGGAAGTATCGAATGAACGGCTTTTCGATATTCTGACTCGTTTGGAAACACTGGATGCCCAGATCAAAAGTGGTCAGATGGACAAAGGAGTCGGCTTGGAATTGTTCTTGATGCGATTGTATGAAAGTTGAAAGGTGACGGACTCGACCGCACCTTTTTTTTGGACTTAAGGTGAAATCAAACGAAAAAAAAAGCCTCTCGGCTTCTCTTCTTAGATGGTATTGACGAGTCGTGTCAAACGTGATTTTTGACGGGACGCATAGTTGTTATGATGGATGCCTTTGGAAACAGACTTGTCAAGTTTTTTGAACGCAAAGTTCAGAGCGGTTTGTGCCGTTTCTTTATCGCTTTTTGCGACAGCGGCTTCCACATTCTTGATAGCAGTCTTCAAAGAGGATTTGAACGAGGCGTTGGCCGCGCGTTTTTTCTCATTGGTCAGATTGCGCTTCATTTGCGATTTGATATTTGCCATTAGTACTCACCTCCATTACATCAGCGGTATTATTTTAACAAATTCAAAGCCAAAAAGCAACTAGCATATTCAACTATTTTTTTAGCGCCCTTTGGGGACGGGTTCATGGAAAAACGAAGATGGAGCCCCTTTTCTCTTCGGGGGTCGAGATATGCTCGAATCATGGGAGATGACGGGCATAATCACGGGCTTGGTAAGTTATTCTGTCTTCAAGAGCCAAGAATACAGGGATTCTTTCTGATTTTCGGTTCGAAAGCAGTACGAAAAGCAAGTAAATGGTCTGTGCCCCTTGAAAAATGGGGGGCAAAACAAGTATAATTTTCATGTTCATGACATGAAGTGAGAAGACATCAGTCTTACGGGTGATGTTGCGCCATGTGTGACTTTCATCGACATGGTTCGGTTTAGGCTTAAGGAGGGTTGAGGATGAAGAAGTTTGAAAAACGGCAATTTCATGCCAAGAATGTGTCCCAGGACGGGGCCGCACATGTCATTGCCAATGGATATATCGGTTATCGCGGAACGCTTGAGGAATATACCAAAGACCAATGGGTCCAACTCAATCTGAACGGCCTCTATGATCAAAGCGGCGACCTTCCGCGCGAGTCCGTGAATGCGTTCAATCCGCTCTTTATCCAAGTCTTTCATGACAAGCAACTGCTTCATCCCTTAGTCAAAACACCGCTGAATCATGTGCTAGGAACTGATCTGGAACGGGGCATCGTCTATCGCAAGACCGCGTTCAAGGTCAAAGATACAATGATCACGCTCACATCAGAACGTTTCATGGATCAAACCCAACCAGAGCTCATGTACGCGAAAATGACCATATCCGCATCCGAATTGCTGGATTTGACGATAGATTGCGGCATCGACCTCGATATATTCAATAGCTTTGGCACCCACCTCAAAATCAACGAAATCGTCGATGAAGTGGATTTCTTTTTCGTCCGCTCGACGACAAAGGAATTGAAGATCCCTGTCGTCGTTGGCGAAACCACTTCGCGTAATTTTTCCAATAAAAGTGAAGTCATCAAGGATGATAATCGTCTGATGCGTCGTTACCGGGTAAATGTGTCGCCTCAAAAAGACATCGTCATCGAAAAGTTCATGGGCGTGTGTCATAGCCGCAAGGATAGTTACACCTACCTCGACACGCTTTTGACCAAAGCGCAGAAACTTGGCTATATGCGTAAATACGAAGCCAATGAAGCTTTTTGGCGGGACCGTTGGTCGGTCGCGAAAATTGAATTGCCCAAGAACGCCGACCTAGAATTGGCGATCAATTATCAAATCTACCAGTTGATGAGCGCACGGCCCTATGCCGATCACGTTTCCATTCCCCCCGGTGGGTTGTCCGGTCAAGGGAACGGGGGCGCGGTTATGTGGGATGCGGAGATATTGATGCTGCCATTTTTCATCAATACGGATCCTGCTACGGCGCAGAGAATGATCCGTTATCGGATCCAGGGGTTGCAAGGAGCGCGTGAAAAAGCGAAGTCATGCGGTTATGAAGGCGCATTCTATGCGTGGGCAAGCCAGGACAACAATCGGGAAGCAGGGTGGATAATCGATGCATCGGAGACTGAACAAAATCGCATGCGTCTTCGAAACGCGGATCTCCATGTCAATGGTGCGATCGTTTATGGCTTGAACCTTTATCTTTCTCGAGTGGATGATCCGGATATTTTGTTTGAAGGCGGGCTGGAGCTCGCGCTGGAGTGTGCGCGTTTCTATCTTGCGTACGCCCACTATGATCCGGTGAACAAGTGCTATGAAGTCCGTGAT
>JAQVTV010000075.1 GCA_028699855.1 Candidatus Izemoplasmatales bacterium
TGTAATCGATCGATTCTTGAATGATCGGCCGTGGCGTCGCGGCATCATTCTCACCGATGTTGCGCCGCCTTTGACAATGCCGGCAATACATCGCGCATTCATTGGTCACATTCATAATCAACCGATCCGGATATCTTCTCGTGATGCACCCTGCGGGATTCGTATACTCCTCCGACATCGGATCGAGGTCGTGCACAGCATCCATCAACTCGAGCGCGGAGGGCACAGCCATCAGTTTGATCGGGTCAAACGGATCTTCGGGATTGATCAAACTCAAATAATAAGGACTGATAGCCCACCGAAATGTCTTTGATACTTGATCAATCGCCTGGATTTCTTTTTCACTCAATGGTAAAAAGCGCTTGAGATTTTGGACATCGCGCACGCGGTTTTTCAACTGCCAATGCCAATCGTTCCAATCCGACTCATTCGCACCAAGGATATCTGCAATGCGCTTTTGTCGCTTCAAAATCTGTTTGTGTTGGTTGATACCACAGGGAATTGACTTCTTCGCTTCCAAATAATCATCAATCCGTGTTTTGAGTTCGGCCGCCCTATCCAGGGATATTTGCCGCTTACTCTTCTTCATTAGGACCTCCTTAAAATCATGATTACTAGCCTATTGTAACATTTTTATCGCATTTTGCCAAATATCGCAGGCGGAAATACCGAATATATGCCACCATCTCCCTCAAATAGCGTATAATAGAGGCAAGGAGGGATGAACATTGAAACGCTATCCCCTGACTTCGACTCGCCAAAAAATCTTTGCGATCGTCATCGATGTCTTTTTGATCACCTTTCATCTGTTGGTCTATTTCAATATTCCCAGATATGAACTGATTTTCCTCATTTTTGCGTTACTGACGCTGCTTTTGTGCGCGTTTTACACGAAAATCATCTTTGAATCGCAAATCGTCATCAACGAGGTGGCGCGCACGATCACGATCAAGATGATTTCAAAGACCCTCATCGATTTGACCTCCGTTTCTGCCATCGCGATCGAAGAACGCCTCATCGCATCCAAAAAGCGCTACGTCATCGCCTTTTATGATTCGCGTCGTCTCCTTTTCGCGGAGATCAACCCATTTCTCTCGAACCTCCCGCTCGAAAGTCTCGAAGTTATGGTCGAAAGCATGAATCAATTGATCGATGCATAAAAAACACGGGCTTCTCGCATGTGAGATACCCGTGTGATTTTTTATTTTCGCCAGTGATCGCAGGCGACGCTGACGTAATCGATTCCAATCTTCCTATATTCCGGATACAAGTCTTCCATTTCCGCCATCCGTCCGCATATTCCCACCGTTTGGTGGTTTTTTTTCGCTTGAGCGGCGATGGTTCTCACGACATCCAGGAAGATGTCTTTCGCCGCAGAACTCATATATTCCTTGAGATCGCGCTCGCGATCAATGGATAGAAGTCGCTCCAAAAGGTCATTCGACCCGATCGCGACAAAATCGCTCGCATGAATGATATCGTTCAGCACATCAAGCGCAAGCGGTGTTTCGATCATCGCCCCAAGGGGAATGATGTTCGCGATATCTGTCCCTTCTTGAATCAATCGTTCCTTCAAACGCTCTATCAGCTTCCGCGTGGCAATCATCGCTTCGCTTGAAGTGACCATCGGCAATAAGATCTTCAGTTTTCCCGCAGACGATGCCTTCAACATCGCTTCCAGCTGCGTGGAAAACACATCGGGATGCGCGAGCAAGGTCTCCACACCGCGCATGGACACACCATCCTCGTTCCGGGTTGTGCCAAGATGCATCTCCGGGATTTTATCAAAGGCACGAATGATGACAATTCGTTCGGGAAAATCCCCGAGAATGGCGCGATACACTTCGACTTGTTCCGCTTTTCCCGGCAATCCATCCAGATCATGAAAAAGATACTCTGTCCGTACCAACCCGATTCCGGATATGTCCGTGTGTCTCAGAAGCGCGATTTCCGATATGAAGTTGATGTTTGCATAAACTGCGATCGGCGTTGAAGGATGAGGCCGGATATCCGTTGCCTTCATCGGCGTTCGCACATACTGCTCGAGTATGGACTTCGTCGGAGAAACGATGACTTCTCCTTTCTCTCCATCAACGCATACGATTGATCCGTCACGGATGATTGTGTGCACCTCATCGATTCCGAACACCATGGGACATTGAAGGCTCTCGGCGATCATCGCGCTGTGCGACAGCGCTGAACCTGTTTCGGCTACAAAACCGAAAATCCCCGCACGATACAATGCCAATACTTCCGAAGGATAAAAATGATGTTTGACGGCGATGCCGAACAACCGCTCTTCATGGTTCTTTTGATCACGCTCGCGATGCACCTGGATTTGCGTGAAGACATCCTCGATGTCCTGAGCACGCGCCAAAAGGTATGCATCATCGCTCTGTTGGAGCCGATCGAGATAGCGCGCTTTCACTTTTTGCAAGGCATCTTCAAGCGTCAAACCTGAACGGATGCTGGATTCTATTTGTTTTTTCATGTCCTGATCGTCTAACATCGCGATATGGCTCAAGAAAATCTGTTCGGCTTCCTTCGCGTGAGCCTCTCGGATATAAGCCTCGATCGTCGCTTTCGCTGATGAGAGCGCAGACTGAAAACACCGGATTTCCTTTTCCGGATCCTCAAGAACGTGCCGATGTGTATGTAGTTGTTCATCCGCGATGACATAAGCCAATCCACTTGCCACATAACGGCCGATGCCATAGCCTTTCAGTCGTTTCATCCGATCACCTGAATATGGCCATATTGTAACATGTTTGTCTGTGCTTGCGAATAGAAATCATTGAAAAACCGTGCTTTGGTGTATAATGGAGTAGAGGTGATCCAGATGATTGATCGTACGAAGACCCGAAAAATCGCAATCGGTAACATCACCATCGGTGGGGATCACACCGTCGTTATCCAAAGCATGACCAACACCCCCACCAAGGATGTGGACGCAACCATCCAACAGATCCATCGTCTAAGCGAACACGGGTGTCAAATCGTCCGCGTCGCTGTTTTGGATATGGAAGACGCCGAAGCCATCGGCACCATCAAGCAACATATCCCTATCCCGCTCGTGGCGGATATTCACTTCGATCATCACTTGGCGATACGCTCCATCGAACAAGGCGCCGACAAAATCCGCATCAATCCGGGTAATATCGGCAATGCCTCCCATATCAAAGAAGTCGTCGACACATGCAAAGCCCGTGCCATCCCCATCCGCATCGGCATCAATTCCGGCTCGATCGAAAAACATATCCTGGAAAAAACCGTTCATCCCACGCCCGAAGCGATGATCCAATCCGCACGCTACCACGTGCGATTGTTGGAAGAACTCGATTTCAAAGATATCGTCTTGTCCCTCAAATCCACGTCACTCACAGATACTTTGGCGAGCTACCGCATGGCTGCAGAGATTTTTCCCTATCCGCTTCATCTCGGGATTACCGAAGCCGGTAGTTCATTTTCCGGAACGATCCGTTCCGCCATGGGCCTCGGCACCCTCCTTGAAGCCGGAATCGGCTCCACCATCCGCGTCTCTTTGACAGCCGATCCCGTGGAAGAAATCCGCGTCGCAAAAGAAATTCTCGCCAACGTCGGACTCTATCAAAAACCCCGACTGATATCCTGTCCCACCTGCGGGAGAATCCAATATGATATGATCCCCATCGTGAAAGAGATCGAAGCATATATCGAAAACATGAACATCCCGATCACCATCGCCATCATGGGCTGTGTCGTCAACGGTCCCGGAGAGGCCAAGGAGGCGAATATCGCTTTGTGCGGGGGAAAGAATGAAGCGCTGCTGTATATCGATGGCGTCGTCGTCGGAAAGTATCCCCAAAACGAAATCGTCCCCATCTTGAAAAAGACCATCCGCCAGTACAAAATGAAATCCTAAAAATAGAGCATCCCGCGTGTGGCGAGATGCTCCGTTTTTTTTTAGAAGAATACACTGATGATGTGGCGCAAGATATTGTTATCGTAGAGCCACTTGGACAAACGAAACTCATCCGTGAGCAATTGCATATCCACGTTGACGAAATCTCCAATCAGATTATTGATGGCCGGAGCGGTCAACGCCAACGCCAAGATGAATAACAAGATAAAGACGATCAAAGCCGCTTTGACAAGACCGAAGAGGAGCCCCAAAACCTTGTCGATTTGCTTGATGACAGGAATCGACGTCACCATTTTCGCAAGAATCTTCAAAAAGAAGAATACGATCATCGAGCCGAAAAACAAGATGATAAACGCAAGCACCAAGAGGACAAGGCCTTTGATGCCCGGTTGAATGGCTTCGACGATGCTCATGCCGATCTGATCGAAATCGATTCCGCCGACAATCCAGTCGACGATGAACTGCGGCAAACTCATGCCTTCAAAAGCCTGACGGACGTTCGCTTCCGTCAAACCTAAAGCAAACTGGTCTGAACGCGATAACAAATATTCTCCGATCCGGGTGTTGATCGCTTCCCCGAACCATTTGTCAAGCAAGCCGGAAAACGGTCGTGCAAGAATGATCGAACCGATCAAACCGAATACCCCCGAAGCCATTTTCACGATTTTCAACAAAAATCCTTTCTTCCATCCAAGAACTGCCAAACCGATGACGACCACCACGATGGCGACATCAATGACACCAAAAAATCCAAGATTCATCTCTTATTTTCCTCCTGTTTCCAGTTGATCACAATAGTCTTTGTAATGCAATATCAGTCTCTTCGCAGCCATGACCTCATCGATACGTCGTACCGGTGTCGTTAGAGGTGCGTTTTTGAGCAGTTCCGGATGTTCCTTCGCTTCCTCGGCAATGGTGCGCATGACTTCGACAAATGCATCCAAGGACTGCTTCGATTCCGTTTCCGTCGGCTCGATCATGATCGATTGATGAAACAAAAGCGGAAAATAGATGGTGGGCGCATGAAACCCGTAATCAAGCAACCGTTTGGCGACATCCAACGTTTTGATCCCCGTTGATGGGTCGGCCAAACCATCAAAGACGCACTCGTGCATGCAGATGCCTTTGATCGGCAGATGGTAAAGATCTTGGATCAAGGCTTTGATGTAATTGGCGTTTAGAGTCGATAACGGCCCCACCCATTTGAGATATTCCTTACCCAAAGTCAAAATGTACGCGTACGCCTTCAACCAGACCTTGCTGTTGCCGAACCAACTCGAGATTCGCCCGATGGCATCTTGGCGCTCGCGAACGAAATAGTGTCCATCGTGAACATCTACTTGGGGAGAAGGCAAGAATTCTTTCAGCGCTTCAATGACGCCCACCGGACCCGAACCGGGTCCGCCGCCGCCGTGCGGTGTGGAAAACGTCTTGTGCAAATTGATATGCATGATATCGAATCCCATATCACCGGGACGGGCTTTGCCCAATATCGCATTGAGGTTGGCCCCGTCGTAATACATCAGCCCTCCGGCCTCATGTACCAGTCGGGTGATCGCGCAAATATCACTCTCAAACATACCAAGCGTATTCGGATTTGTCAACATCATTCCCGCAACTTCATCAGAAAGTACGGCTTTCAGCGCATCAAGATCGATGCGACCCGAGGCGTTCGATGCGATTTCGATGATCTGCATGCCACAGACGGCGCATGATGCAGGATTGGTCCCATGGGCCGAATCCGGCACAATCACTTTGGTGCGGCGATGATCTCCACGTTTTTCGTGGTAGGCTTTCATGATCATCAAACCGGCGAGTTCTCCATGCGCACCGGCATAGGGGTTGAGGCTGAACTGG
>JAQVTV010000076.1 GCA_028699855.1 Candidatus Izemoplasmatales bacterium
ATTACCCTCGTATTTGGCATCCTTTTTTTCTTATCGTGAGAATTATAGCCAAGAATAGTGCGGAAAATGTGATATTGATCTCCTATCTCGCTCATTTTGCGCATTTATTGCCCAAAATGGGAAATTAGATGATAAAAAACCCTCTCATTCATTCGAACAAGAGGGTGTAATCTGAGAGGAAGGGGTTAAATGATCTCGGAATAATCCATGGCTTGATAACGCTTATACATCTGATAACGGCGTTTCGCGTCTTTGAGATTCCTATCCAGCAAAGTTTCTGCCGATTCGGGATCGATCTGAACGAGTTGTTGGTAGCGATTCTCACTCAACAAGAAATTGTGATATTTAGACCAATCAGGTTCTTTCGAATCCAATTGGAACGGATTCTTGCCTTCACTTATCAATCGGGGGTCATAACGGAAGATGGGCCAATAACCGCACTCTGTCGCCAATTTTGCTTGAAGGTGAGAGTTGTAGAGACCGCCTGAGATCCCATGAGCGATACATGGTGAGTAGGCGATGACGATCGATGGTCCCGGATACGCTTCCGCTTCTTTCATCGCCTTCAGAAGTTGTGTCGCATTGGCTCCGTGACTGATAGTCGCGACATAAACGTGTTCATATGTCATCGCCAAAGATGCCAAGTCTTTCTTTTTGGATGGCTTGCCACCTGCAGTGAACTTCGCGATTGAGCCGGTGCGTGCCGCTTTTGAGGATTGACCGCCCGTATTCGAATACACTTCGGTATCAAGGACAAGGATGTTCACATCTTCATTGTTGGCAATGACATGATCCAAACCGCCATAGCCGATGTCGTACGCCCAACCATCGCCGCCGATGATCCAAACGGACTGCTTGACGAAGAATGGTTCGAGTTCCTGAAGTTCTTCGGCCAATTTGCCTTTTTCTTGGTGTAATAGGGGGATGATCTTTCGCGATAGCTCAAGGGTTTTGTCTCCGTCTTGGCGGGCTTCGATCCATTCATGGAGCAACGCTTTCAGATCGGCGTTTTTCAGTTCCTTTTCGCCTTCGACAATCAACGTCTGCATGCGATCGCGGACGGTTTGTTGGGCGATGGCCATGCCGAAACCGAATTCCGCATTGTCCTCAAACAATGAATTCGCCCATGCCGGTCCACGTCCTTCGGCATTTTTGGTATAAGGTGATGATGGGAATGAGCCGCCGTAAATCGAGGTGCAACCCGTGGCGTTGGCAATGGTCATCCGTTCGCCGAAGAGTTGTGTCAGGAATTTGATGTAAGGAGTTTCTCCACATCCTGCGCATGCGCCTGAAAACTCGAACAAGGGGCGTTCAAACATGACGTTCTTATACGTGGTCTTGCCTACCAAATGCGCTTTCGGAGTGACTTCCTTGTACAGATATTCTGCGCGCAGATGTTGTTTTTCCGCGATTTGTTCAGTGATCGGCGTATATTTCAAAGCCTTTTCTTTGGCGGGACATGTATTGATGCAGACTCCACATCCCGTACAATCGAGGATTGATACTTGGATGCGATATTTCAAGCCTTCGAGTCCGCGGCCTTTGGCATCGACGAAATCAGTCTCCACAGGCACGTTCTTGGCTTCCTCATCGGTCGCGAGGATCGCACGGATGCACGCATGCGGACAGGAATAGACGCACTGGTTGCATTGGATGCAGTTGTCCTTGATCCAAGTGGACACTTCCTCGGCGATACCGCGTTTCTCATACTGAGATGTGCCGGAAGGAATCATTCCCGTTTCATAGCCGACAAAAGCGCTCGTGGGCAAGTCATAGCCTTTGATGGCATTGACAACATCCGCCACATTTTTCACGAAATCCGGGCGATGGGGATCTGTATGGGTGTTGAGTGGCAGTTCCGCCCATTCAGGCTTGACTTTGATCTCAATCAGGCCGTTTGCGCCGCGATCCACAGCTTCATAGTTCATCTGAACGATTTCCTCGCCCTTGCGCATGAAGGTCTTCTGGGCGAATGTTTTCATCGCTTTTTGCGCTTGTTCATATGGCATGATCTGTTCGTTCAACTTGAAGAAAGCGGATTGCATGATGGTCGAAACCATTTTGACTTCACCGATTTCCTTCGCCAGTCGGTAGGCGTCGATGATGAAGAGACGCGCTTGACGTTTCGCGAGAATCCGCTTGACGTCGTTGGGGAGGTAGTCTTCAATCTCCGCTTCCGAGTGCGTGGTGGAAAGCAAGAAAATGCCGTTCTTGCGAATACCACGAATCAAGTCGAAACGATGAACGTAACTCTCCTGAGAACAGGACACGAAATGTGGATGATTGACGAGATAGGTGGAACGGATCGGTTGTTTGCCGAACCGCAGATGCATTCTGGTGACACCGCCTGATTTCTTCGAGTCATAGGACGCATAGGCTTGCCCGAACAAATCGGTGTAGTCACCGATGATTTTCGATATGTTTTTCACTGCGCCGACGGTCCCATCGGATCCGAGTCCAAAGAAGAGGAGTTCGGTCGTTCCGGGATCGGTGACATCGGGAGTCTCTTCGATGTCAAGGCTGGAATGGTTCACATCATCGACGATTCCGATGGTAAAATGGTCTTTTTGACCCTCTTTCAAATTTTTGTAGACGGCAAAGATTTGCGCTGGCGTCGTATCTTTGCTCGAAAGTCCATAGCGACCACCGATGATGACCGGTTGCTTCTCCTTGCCGTAAAAAATGCTTCTGACATCGAGATAAAGCGGCTCTCCGGCAGACCCGGGTTCCTTCGTGCGATCGAGGACGCTGATGCGTTCGACGGTTTTAGGCAACACATTGAAAAAATACTTCTCCGAGAACGGACGATAGAGATGGACTGCGATCAACCCGA
Source organism: Candidatus Izemoplasmatales bacterium (assembly GCA_028699855.1). Taxonomy (GTDB): domain Bacteria; phylum Bacillota_I; class Bacilli_A; order Izemoplasmatales; family Hujiaoplasmataceae; genus JAAYZB01. The sequence continues at coordinate 2,834 of JAQVTV010000076.1, forward strand.
CTTTTTCGCCTTGCGCACAGAGATAATCCACTACTTCGCGGATGGCTTCGGTCACAGAACCCATGGCGACGATCACATCGGTGGCATCTTCTGCGCCGTAATACGTGAAGGGTTTGTAGTCTCTGCCAGTCACTTTTGAGATTTCTTCGAGATAATCATTGACCGCATCAGGAATCGGCGTGTAATACTTCTCCTGGACTTCTTTCGCCTGGAAGTACACGTCATCGTTTTGCGCAGTGCCCATCGTCACGGGATTCCCCGAATGGAGGGCGCGCTCGCGGAAGCGTTTGATCGCATCTCTGTCGAGCAAGCGGTCAAAGACTTGATAATCCATCACTTCGATCTTGTTGATTTCGGAACTCGTGCGGAACCCATCGAAGAAATGCATGAAAGGAATGCTGGTCTTGATCGCGGCCAAGTGCGCGACACCCGCAAGGTCCATCGTTTCCTGGACCGAACCGGAAGCCAGAATCGCAAAACCCGTTTGCCGTGCGGCCATCACATCTTGGTGGTCGCCAAAGATGGATAGTGCATGTGCGGCGATTGAGCGGGCAGCCACATGAATGACGCCCGGCAACAGTTCGCCGGCAATCTTGTACATATTGGGAATCTTCAATAGCAACCCTTGAGATGCGGTGAATGTCGTCGTCAATGCGCCGGAAATCAAAGAACCGTGCACGGTGCCGGCGGCTCCCGCCTCGGATTGCATTTCCACGACTTTGACGGGCATGCCGAATAGATTCTTCTTGCCTTGTGAAGCCCAGAGATCGACATACTCCGGCATCGGTGTCGAAGGTGTGATCGGATAGATGCCTGCGACCTCGGAAAACGCATACGCGCAATACGCGGCAGCTTGGTTACCATCCATGGATTGATACAATTTCTTTGTTGTCAAAATGAACAACCTCCCGTAATCAATATGAACATATGGAACATATCTATTATACTCCATTAAGCGTGAAGATACAATTGCAAATCGATGGCTTTACGTCCCGTAGCCCAAAGAAATCGCTTCCCGATACAATGAATGCGCTTTTGCGATGTACTGATCGGCAATATGCTTGAAATCGAGATTGAGTTCCTGGGACAGACCGATGGCCTCTTTGTATAGAGCGACATTATGCCATTGCAGGCATTGGAAGACGCGCCACAGAAAAAGACGCATCCATTCGCTGCTCTTTGGCTTTCTTCCCAAATACACCGGCAATAAGCCTTTGGCATACGAAAAATCGTTATTGCCGAAGCATGCGACATCATAGAGGGGATCGTTCATACCGCCGAATTCCCAATCGACGAGCCACAGCTTTTCCGCTTCCGTCCAGATGAAATTCGATGGTTGGGCGTCATTATGGCACATGACTTTCTCAACCCCTAACAAAAATGCCTGATGCGACAGAAACGAAGCCTTGATTTCGGGATATCCTTCTCCGTGTACCATTCCGGACGCTTCCGCGAAGCCTTCATAGGTGTGAAGGCGGCCAAAAGGATCGTAGTCCTTGGGGTGAACGAGTCCCGCATCGTGCAATTGATGCAAACATGCGCTCGCTTGAGGGTAATATGCATCGGGATGAAGCAAAAACAAGGGCGTCCCCGCCACATAGCGGCTGATTTTGTATCCCGTCTCCAAGTCGAGGTTCAGCGTGAGATGTCCATCGATTCCAGTGGGCGCAATCAGATCGATGGTCGCTTGCTCAATCTTTCGCGAGACAAAGGTCGAGGCGTTTTTTCCGGGAATCCGGAAAACATATACTTGATCGTTGATCGTAACGATGTAGTTGCTGTTGCTCATGCCACCCCTGAGGCGATCGCCGATATGAATCGCATCGGATGAGACGTTGAAGTAACGCGAGAGTTGTTGGCGGATAATCTCATGGTGGTTCATATAATGACCTCGTCCAAGGGTTGGTCCTGCTGCGCGCACACAATGGCGTATCGCGCGCTTTCCAAGCCCGAATGTGCAAACACCGCTTGATATGTCGTCAATGCTTCTTGTGGCGTATTGCACTCCTCGGAAAGATGCGCAAGGATGATGTGTGAGGTTTGATCGCCGAGAACTCGCGCGATCAAATCCGCGCTGTCTTCGTTCGAGAGATGGCCTTGATCGTCCAAAATACGTTTTTTCAAGAGCCACGGCCGATCCGAATCCAACAATAGCGAGGGTTCATGATTGCTTTCGATGATATAACAATCCGCATTCTGGATCATCGGAAAGTCCTTCATCGGAAAATATCCGGTATCAGTCATATAGATGAGCTTCTTCCCGCCTTCCACAAAGCGAAAACCAAGCGGCTCCAAAGCGTCATGATACGTCGGAAACGCATGGACCGAGAAACCATCCAGAAACAACGGTTCCGCTCCCGACAATATGTGCATTTTTTCGATTCTCAGATTTTCAACGATTCTTTTCGGCAAGTTGCGATAGGTCCCCTCACTCAAAAAAATCTGCGGATTGAGCCGGTTTTGCACGGTCAATAGCCCGCTGATATGATCACCGTGCTCATGCGTGATGAACACGTAATCGAGTGTGTCGAATGTTTTTCCGATTTGCATGAGGCGTTGCGATATTTGCCGAAAGGACAATCCGCAATCAATCAAAACCTTTGTATTACCGATTTCCAGATAGGTCGCGTTTCCACGCGAACCGCTGGCGAGCACCACGATTTTCATCTCATCACTTCCACTCCATATTATATCGCATTTGTCTCTCAAACCATAGAAAAAAAGAAGCTGATTTTCATTGCTTCTTTTGTGCTTCTTCTTCATCGCGCAGACGTTGAAGTTCCGCTTCGACCAATTCCTCTTGAGTCTTCAGGAGCAGTTCCTGCTTATGAAGCGCCACTTCCTTGGTGATGTTGACGATTTCCATGATCGCAATCATCATGAAAACGAGAATCACGATCGCATAAATGAAGTTCAGTTGT
>JAQVTV010000077.1 GCA_028699855.1 Candidatus Izemoplasmatales bacterium
AAATATTTGGAACGCATCGGCGATCATGCTGTGAACATTGCTGAATGGGTCATCTTTTCTATGACCGGAGAACACGTTTAAAGGGAGGAAACCATGTTGAAGCCAATTGTATTTTCTGTGGAAGATGAACATAACATCCAAAACGTCATCAAAATTGCTTTGATGAATTCAGGATATGATGTGATTTGCTTTGATGATGCCAAGCATTTTTTTCTTGCAATGGAGAACGATACGCCGGACCTCGTACTGTTGGATATCATGTTACCGGATATGGATGGGTATGCGATCATTCAAAAAATGAAAGAGAATCCTTTGACGAAAAACATTCCGATTATCATCATTTCCGCGAAAGATGCCGAAATTGATAAGGTGGTTGGACTGGATTTGGGCGCTGACGATTATGTGGTTAAACCTTTTGGTGTTTTGGAGTTGATCAGTCGTGTCAAGGCTTTGTTACGAAGAAAGACCGATCATTTTCAACAAGATAGTTTTGGTGTGGGAGAATTGCGATTCAACCCTTCAATTCGCGAATGTGCATTTCGGGGTCACAAAGTGACGTTGACCGATAAGGAATTTTCATTGTTGACGCTTCTGGCTCACAACCCGAATCAAACCCTATCTCGCGCCGAAATCATGAACCAGGTATGGGGATATGCGTATTTTGGCGAAACACGAACTGTGGATGTGCACATTCGAGAGATTCGGCTAAAACTTCAACAAATGGGCGTTACACCTGACCCGATCCAAACAATTAGGGGTGCAGGATATCGTTTTGTCTTATGAAAAGACGAATTGGGGTTCAATCTGTTCTCATCGTTTTGTCAGCGTTGTTGACTTTTTTGGTTGGATCTATTTTCATTGTTCAAAACAATTTAAATAAAGCAACCGAAATGAATCTCCGCTATTTTTTAGAAATCATAAAGATAGATTATCTTTCGGGAAACTCTGAACTCGAAATAATTGAGAAGTATGCGGCGATTGAATCTTATATTCGAATCACGTTCGTGAACATAGAAGGAGACGTGCTGGCGGATTCATTGGCTGACCAACTCGAAAACCATCTTAATCGTCCTGAGTTTCAGGATTTGGGGGGAGTATATGTTCGCACATCACAGACCTTGGGGCGAAAGATGATGTACCTGGCTTCACTCTCCTCAGAAGCAATATATATCCGCATCGCCATTCCCTCTCGTAGCATCATGCCGTTTGTCAATGATTTTATCGGCCTATCGATTTGGTTGGCAGGAGCGATATCATTGCTCGCATATGTATTCAGTTCCCTTATGGTGAGACGTGCGATGACACCATTTACCAAACTTAACACCATCATGAGCGATGTACTTCTGGGGCAATACAATGAACTGCTTCCGGTAACCAATTATCCTGAGATCAATGAAATTCTTATTGGAATCAACGAGATTAACCGGCTTATTTCTGATAATATAACGACATTATCTCTAGAAAAGCAAAAAACCGATTTCTTGTTAGAATATATGAATCAAGGACTCTGTGTACTAGATGCCAAAGGTAATGTCATTCTTGTCAACCGTCATTTGAGGTCACTGTTTTCATTTGATATGAAAATCCATCTTTTTCACAATCATCAGTTATTGTTTTTGAACTTTCAAATTCATCAGGTGATTGAAAAAGCCTATTCAATCAAAGGAACCGCAACGTTGATTGTTGAAGTTAATCAGTCTTATTATTCAGTCGTTGCATCTTATACCAAAACAGGTTGGGACCAACAGCCCGGAGTGGTATTGCTTTTTACCGACGTGACTGCCATGAAGAATATCGAGATTCTCAAACGCGATTTTTTTGTGAATGCATCTCACGAGTTAAAATCACCGCTCACGTCGATCATGGGTTCTGCTGAGTTGATGACATCGGGAATGATTACTATGCCCGAACAAATGAAAGACCTTGGGCTGCGTATTTTCGAAGAAGCCAAGCGCATGAATAAACTTGTCATCGACATGCTGAGTTTATCCAAGTATGAGAACATCACACCTGCAAGAACAGATACACCGATTCAATTGAAAAGCGTGCTTCATGAAATCATCGCTTCACTGGAACCTATTATGGCACAAAAAGGAATTCAATTCCTAGATGAGGCCAAAGCGGTTATCTATAATGCCAATCAAGAACATATGGAACAATTGTTGCGCAACATCATTGAAAACAGCATTCAATACGGGATTGATTCGGGGTGGGTGAAAGTCCGAATCTATGAAGACAATGATGTTGTATATATCGAAGTTCAGGACAATGGAATCGGCATTCCGATGAATGAACAAGGAAGAGTGTTTGAGCGATTCTATCGCGTGGATAAAGCTAGGAGCAAAAAAAGCGGTGGAACAGGGTTGGGACTATCAATTGTCAAGCACATTGTTTTGATGTATCAGGGAGAGATAAATCTTTCGAGCGCGGAAGGAAAAGGGACCACGATAACGATCACTCTTCCCAAAAATTTCAATAATCGATAGTTGGGCGTCCCGATGTCGGGACGCCTTTAATTAACGAATCGTCAATGAATTTTTCTTTGATAAAAGGCAAAGAATACCATTTATTTTCTTAAATATCGAGGGTATAATAAGGGGTGAAAGAGAGGGGCGAGGATGGAAGAATATCGGTTGCATAAACACATCATGTGCATCGATTTAAAAAGCTTCTATGCATCGGTTGAATGCAGTCTTTTAGGCTTGGATCCATTCAAAACCCCACTGGTGGTAGCGGATCACGGACGCGGCGGCGGTTCGATTGTTCTTGCGGTCACGCCTTATCTGAAAAAATTGGGCGTGCCCAATCGATGTCGTATTTACGAACTCCCCAAGAACCTTAAAATCATTTTTCAAAAACCGCGTATGGAAAAATACCTCGAGTATTCAGCGAAGATCATCGAAATTTATCTTCAATTCGTGGCCGAAGAAGACTTGTATGTTTATTCTGTCGATGAAGTATTCATGGACTTGACACACTATTTGGATTATTACAATAAGACGGATTACGCGATTGCCAAAATGATTATGGATCGCGTCTACAAGGAAACCCGAGTCTATTCGAGTTGCGGTATCGGTCCGAACATGCTTTTGGCCAAACTGGCCTTGGACTTGGAATCAAAAAGCCAGAAGGATTTTATTGCACAATGGGATTATGCGGATATCCCTCAGAAATTGTGGCCGATCACGCCTCTCAGCAAGATGTGGGGTATCGGGCACAATATGCAGGCCCATTTCAATAAAATGGGATTTTATACCGTGGGAGACATCGCTCAAGCGGATGTCAAGCGAATCAAAAAACGCTTAGGTATCATCGGCGAAGAAATCTATTATCATACGCACGGAATCGACATGAGCGTGATGCAAGACCGTTTAAAACTCAAACCCGTCAGTAAATCCTATGGGACCGGACAAACTTTGTTTCGCGATTATTACAAACCGGAAATTTTCCAAATTATTTTGGAGATGGTTGATGATGTGTGTCGCCGTCTTAGAATCGCGCGCAAACAAGCCCGCACCATCCATTTCGGAATCGGGTACGGAAAAGAAATCGGTGGGGGTTTTGCGCGGCAAATCCGTCTGGAACAGCCCTCGCAAAACGAATCCGTCATTTATCGCGCATGTTTGAAACTGTTTGACTTACATTATGAAGACAATCCGATTCGTCGAGTGCACGTGGGGGTATCGGGTTTGACGAGCCATCAAGATTATCAATTCAGCTTGTTTGAGGATGTCGAGAAAGTCGTCAAGGAACAACAACTCTTTTGGGCCATGGATGATGTCAAGATCCGTTTTGGAAAAAACAGTGTCGTGCGTACCTCAAGTGAAACCGAAGCTTCAACCATCAAAGCACGCAACGACATGATCGGAGGCCATCATGCCTAGCACATATGTGGATCGCGGGATCATCAAATGGAGCCCGTTCGACGCCCTTGTCGGTTATCACTCGTTGTTGGAGGAAATGCGCTATCGTTTAGGCAAAAAGGAAAAGCCTATGCTCAGCGATGACGATTATCAGGAACTGAATTGGAAACTTGAACAAGCGCTCCGGGAAAGTCGGGAAATTGAGATTCGTTATTACGTCGATGGGTATATCCGCTTCACATTCGGTAGCGTCAAAAAAGTGGATTATCAGAAAAAATGCATCGTATTATCGACCTCTGAAGCTTTGAAGGCCGAAGATATCATCGAAATCCGTTTTGTGTGAGAAGAAAGATGATCTACACGGTACAATGACGCATTATGAATTGATCTAATCGTCTAGTATCGATTCAACACACCACGCACACCCCGAGTTATCATGACTTGGGGTGTTATTTATCGTTCGAGGTTCAATGCATTGTCGGATCTTATTTCAGAGGGTATATTTAAAAATGTGCATATGTATGATACAATAAATGAAAAGGAGTGGGGAACATGATCACTGAAAAAGCATATGCCAAAGTGAATCTATTTCTCAATGTCGTGGGAAAAAGAAAAGATGGCTATCATGACTTGGAAATGATCAATGCCAAAATCGATCTCTATGACACGGTGACCATCGAACAGATAGACGTTCCCGGAATGGCGATTATCGTTTCAAACGATTTGTTTTTGTCGAATCAAAACAATATCGTTCATGATGTGGCGACACACATGGCAAGAAAGTATCTTTCTGAATCGGGAATCAAAGTATCGATAGACAAAAAAATACCTTTTGGAGCCGGACTGGCAGGAAATTCTGCCGACGCTGCAGCAATAATCAAGGGTGTCAATCATTTATTCAATTTGGAACTGACTTTTTCAGAAATGGTCGATATCGCGCTGTTATATGGTGCAGATATTCCGTATTGTCTCATCGACGCGCCGGCGTTGATCGAAGGAGTCGGGGAGAAAATCACACCCATCTCTGTCGATTGGGGAGGCTATGGTGTGTTACTGGTCCACCCCAAAGTATATGTCGCGACTCAAGATGTGTTTACGTTGGGAGACAAAAAAGGATTCGATGAAGGGGATTTCAAAGCCGCAATCAAAGCCCTTAAAGATCGCGATATATCGCTGTTTGTTTCGAAGATGCACAACGCGTTGCAACACCTGTCGCTCGAAGCGAACCCGGTGGTCGCGGACGCCTTTCAATGCATGGGTGAATCCCTGGGGACGGAAGGCATCATCATGACGGGGTCCGGTTCGACTTTGATCAAGTTATTTCAACCCCCTGCACAAGCAGTTGATGAGTTTATCGCCAAATACTGCGATCGATATTTTATTAACATATATAAATTTTTATAATTTTATTTTAATTTATTGTTGGAAAAGGTCATGCTAAGTGATATAATCATGATAAAGAGGTGGTAATTATGTTAATTACCGAGGTGCGCGCAAAAAGAGTTAATGGAGATAACCGATTAGTCGGGATTGCCGCCATCACCATCGATGAGTGCTTCGTTGTACACGAGCTGAGAATCATTGAAGGAAAAAACGGTCTGTTTGTGGCGATGCCAAGCCGTAAGATGCCAAACGGGGAATTCAAGGATGTTGCACATCCGATCAACACGGAAACCCGCAGCGCAATCGAAAGAGCCGTACTGGAGGCTTTTGAAAAACTTCCCGAGCTCAGTTCTGAATAATTCTTTTTGTCACCCAAAGTGCTGACCTGATAAAAGTTGGCACTTTTTTAATT
>JAQVTV010000078.1 GCA_028699855.1 Candidatus Izemoplasmatales bacterium
CAAGCAAACCGGATGGATCGAAATCCTCGGTGCGGGTATGGTCAACAATGCGGTCTTGACGCAAGCTGGATATGATCCGCAAAAATTTCAGGGTTTTGCGTTCGGCATGGGTGTTGAACGGATTGCGATGCTGAAATACGGCATCGATGACATCCGGATGTTCTTCACTAATGACCTTCGCTTCAACCGACAGTTTCTTTGAAAGGAGCGCATATCATGATATTATCGATCAACTGGCTCAGAGACTATCTCGATGTGACCGATGATTTGGCATCACTTAGAAATCGACTCAACTTGCATAGCGCGGAAGTATCGCGCCTGGAACCGCTGATCAAAGCGGACCATATCATCATCGGTCATGTGCTCAATGTCGTCGAACACCCCAATTCGGATCACTTGCATCTGTGTCAAGTCGATATCGGCAGTTCGGTGCTCGATATCGTTTGCGGCGCATCGAATGTGGCAAAAGGGCAAAAAGTCATTGTTGCCCAAGTCGGTGCGAGCCTTCCCGGAGGTATCGCGATCAAAGAAGCCAAAATTCGCGGAGTTCGTTCCCAAGGCATGATTGTATCATTGGACGAACTGGGAATCGAGCATAAATTTCATTTGGAGGATGGCATCCATGTTTTGGACGCGAATGCCCCTGTTGGCGGGAATCCGCTTCAATACATGTACCTTGATGATCATATTCTTGAACTCGATTTGACGCCGAACCGAGCGGATTTGTTATCGCATATCGGGGTGGCTTATGAGTTAGGTGCAGTAACTGACACGCACGTGAAAATCCCTGAAGTCAAAATCGAAAAAGGGGATGAACCGAATCCCGTCTCGGTATTCACGGAGACGAAAGGTTGCCGTTCGTATTATCTTCATGTCATACGAAACGTCACCATCAAGGAAAGTCCGATGTGGCTCAAGGCGCGTTTGCTTGCCGTAAACATCCGCCCCATCAACAATATCGTCGACATTACGAACTACGTGTTGCTCGAGTACGGACAACCGCTCCATGCTTTTGATTATGACAAACTGAAGACGAACCGGATCATCGTCCGTCAAGCCGCCAAGGGTGAAAAATTGATGACTCTAGATGGGAAAGAGCGGCTTTTGGAAGCAGATGACATCGTCATCACTGACGGCACTCGTCCGATTGCCTTGGCAGGGGTCATGGGCGGTGCGGACAGCGAAGTGGACGATCACACCCAGAATATTCTTCTCGAGGCGGCCGTATTCGATCCTCTTAGTGTGCGAAGAACCGCGAAACGTCTCGATTTGCGCAGTGAATCCTCCATCCGTTTTGAACGTGGAGTCGATCCCGCGCGCACGAAAGAAGCGGCGATTAAAGCGATACAGATGATGATTGAACTCGCCGGAGGCCATCCGGTTCGCAACTTCAATTTCTTCGATGTGCATTCTCTGAAGCCCTACAAGATCAGTTTGTCTCTCAAACATCTTGCCAAGGTCACGGGTCGCATCTATAGCGATGAAGAAGTCGCGAATGTGCTTCATCGACTCAACTTCAAGTATTCGGAGAGTGATGGTACTTTTCTTGTCACGATTCCCACGCGGCGTCTCGACATCCGAACTGATCAGGATCTCATCGAAGAGATCGTCCGGATCCACGGCTATGACTTCATTTCCACGACTCTTCCCGCCACATTGACTCGTGGAGGGTTGAGCGACACGCAAAAAATGATTCGACGGATTCGCTATACCTTGACTGGTTTTGGATTTGATGAAACCATGACCTATTCATTGGTGGCGGAAAAGGAGATCAATCTGTTTTGTCGTACGGCCGATACGCCGATCAAAGTCCTGAACCCGATATCGGAGGAACGGGCGCACTTGCGTCACTCGCTTCTGCCTTCTCTCATCGATGTCGCAATCTATAATCAAGCCCGTCAACGCTACGATATGGCTTTGTTCGAGTTGGGAAGGGGTTATCATCCGAACAATGAAGTTCTCTTCCTTTCTGGACTCATTCGAGGGAAGTATCGACCTTCACTTTGGCAAAAGAAGGCTGAGGAAGTCGATTTTTACTTGTTAAAGGGAATGATTGAAGCGCTTTGCGACCAACTTGGCATTGAAGATTGGGCGATACGTCCGGCTGATGAGGCTCCTTCCGCATTTCATCCGGGGCTCGTTGCCGAATTGTGCGTCCAAGATGCTTTTGCAGGATATCTCGGACGTCTTCATCCGCAGATTGAGCAAGAAAAGGGTCTTGAGGACGTCTTCGTTTTCGAAATTCATGTGGGTCTTCTATTACAACATCGAAAATCCTATCGCTACATTCCACTGTCGAAATATCCCGCCATCACACGCGATCTCGCTTTGATCATGGATAAAGAAGTCCTATCCGGCGATGTGCGCGCTTGTGTCCTGAAAGCGAAGATGGCCCAACTCGTGGATGTGGAAATCTTTGATGTTTACTTAGGAAACTCGATTCCGGAAGGCAAAAAGTCAATGGCGTTGAATCTCGTGTTTCAAGATCAGGATAAAACACTTTCCACAGAAGAAGTGGACGGCATGATCCTAAAAGTGTTGGCCCAATTGCTCAAAGACCTTGGAGCGACGTTAAGAGTCGCTTGAAATCAGTCAGTCTCTTGTACAGAGACTGATTTTTTTTGACCAAAAGGCGGCGTTCGTGCTATAATCAAACCGATAGCCAAAAGGAGTGTGATTTTTTTTGGATAAAGTGATCGAAGTCGTTGGATTGAAGAAAAACTATGGCGAAGTCGAAGCGGTTAAAGGTATCGACTTTTACGTTGAAAAAGGGAAATTGTTCGCCTTTTTGGGTCCGAACGGCGCGGGGAAATCAACCACCATCAACATCATCTGCACATTGTTGTCTATGGATGCCGGAAGTGTTATCGTCCATGACGCTCACGTCGGGAAAGACGACGCATTGATTCGTAAAGATATCGGGATTGTCTTTCAGGACAGCGTGCTTGATGACTTGCTGACGGTGAAAGAGAATCTGATGACGCGGGGCAGTTTTTATCGTATGGGTAGAGCCGAGTTGGAACGCGCAGCGAACGAAGCAATGGAAGTTGTCAATATATCGGATTTGGCACACAGGCGTTACAGCACCTTGTCCGGCGGGCAACGTCGACGTGCAGATATCGCGCGCGCACTCGTCAATCATCCCAAAATCCTGTTTTTGGATGAACCCACAACCGGACTCGATCCCCAAACACGCAAAAATGTCTGGAATACGATTCGCTCATTACAAGTAGCGACGGGGATGACGGTTTTCTTGACCACTCATTATATGGAAGAAGCGGATGACGCGGATTACGTGATTGTCATTGATAACGGAGAGATTGCCGCAAAAGGGACGCCGATGGAGTTAAAGGATCGCTATTCACGCGACACGCTTCGCATCAAGCCGCGTGATTTAAAGGCCTTTGGCACAATCCTTGACCAACACCAAATTACGTATGATAAGCAAAACGATCTCTATATCATCCACTTGAATGATACATTGCAGGCGATTGATTTGCTGAAAGAATTCCAAGCAGAGATTTTGAGTTTCCAAGTCATGAACGGGACGATGGATGATGCCTTCATCGGTATTACCGGAAAGGAGATACGCTCATGATGATTTATCTGATCAAGCGCAATCTACGCCTGTTCTTCCGCGACAAAGCGTCGGTGTTTTTTTCGATGCTCGGCGTCATCATTATTATTGGCTTATATGTTTTGTTTCTCGGAAATATGATTTCTTCGATGGTGGATCACTTACCGGGAATGGCTGATTCTGCGCGTTTTCTCATGGATTCATGGATCATGGGCGGTGTCGTCGCGGTGGCATCCATCACCACATGCATGGGGGCATTTGGCATCATGGTGGATGACCGTGCGAACCATATCATCAAGGATTTCATGGTCGCACCTGTCAAACGCTGGCAACTCGTATTAAGTTATATCGCGAGTTCCGTGATCATCGGAATCATCATGAGCATTTTCACATTCCTGCTTGCGGAAGTATATATCATCATCTACGGTGGCTCTTTCGTATCCTTTACTGCATTGATCAAGATTCTCGGTCTCATCATTCTGTCCGTCAGCGCGAGCAGCGCCCTCGTCTTTTTCATCACTACCTTTGTCCGAAGTCAGAATGCATTTGGCACGGCATCGACGATTTTGGGGACTGTGATAGGGTTTTTGACGGGAATCTATATTCCAATAGGCTCATTGCCGAACGCGGTTCAGATCGCAATCAAGTTTTTCCCGGTATCGCATGCGGCCGTATTGATGCGACAGATTATGATGAATGAAGCCGTGTCGCTCAATCATCTTCCTATGGAAGTCAAAGAGGCCTTGGGCGTCCACTTCATTGCCTTTGACGACGTGATGCCCAACTGGTCCCACATCCTCGTATTGATTGGGACGCTTCTCGTCTTTTACTCACTCGCGTTGTGGGCTGTCTCACGGAAGAAAGGCAGGATTTGATGGGCGAGGCGAATCGGGTTAATTTCTACGGGTTATCGCTCTTAGAACTTGAGGAATACCTGTTGCGACATGATTTCAAGAAATTCCATGCGGGACAGATATTTGAATGGGTATATCAAAAGCGAATGATCGATCCCGAGCACATGACCAATCTCTCGAAATGCTTACGCACATTCTTAAATGACACGTTCTCGTTTTCGCTGCTCGAGATCCAGACGATTCACGAGTCGGAAGATCAGACGAAGAAGTACTTGTTCAAACTTGAGGATGGACATCTGATCGAATCAGTGTTGATGCGTCATGATTATGGCAATAGTGTCTGCGTCACTTCACAAGTCGGATGCAATATGGGGTGTGCTTTTTGTGCGTCGGGTTTAGCCAAAAAAGTCCGAAATCTTTCGCTTGAAGAACTTGTGGGTCAAGTGGTCGCCATCGGCACGAACGAACAGATACGCGTCTCACACGTCGTCGTGATGGGCACGGGAGAACCTTTTGACAATTATGAAGCCATCGTTCGTTTCATCGCGCTGATCAATCACGACAAAGGGTTGGCGATTGGCCAACGTCACATCACGGTTTCCACCGCAGGAATCGTCCCCAAAATCATGGCGTATGCCAATGAGCCGATCAGAAGCAATCTTGCCATCAGTCTCCATGCCCCGAACGATCAACTTCGAACCCGGCTGATGCCCATCAACAAGTCATATCCGATCCGGAAAATTCTTGAAGCGACCGATTACTATTTTTCTAAGACTTCGCGACGCGTCACATTCGAATATGTGCTGTTAAAAGGTGTGAACGATCAGAAAGAACATATCGATCAGCTGGCGAAATTGATGAAGGGACGGAATGCCTACGTCAACGTCATACCGTACAACGTAGTCAAGGAGTTCGCTTTCTTGCCCACTGACAATGCTCAGGCGATGATTTTTGTGGACGGGTTGATGAAGCAAGGAATCCAGGCAACATTGCGCAAGGAGCAAGGCTCCGACATCGCTGCCGCCTGTGGTCAACTTCGACGGCGCTGGGACAGCAAAAACCCTGATGATTGCGATTGACTCCAAGGGTGATAAATGATACACTATAAAGGATTATTTTTTGATTAGAAGAGGCGATATGATGAATCAAGATATCAAGAAAATTGCATTACTCACCGGTGGCGGTGACTGTTCCGGACTTAACGCGGTGATTCGTGCC
>JAQVTV010000079.1 GCA_028699855.1 Candidatus Izemoplasmatales bacterium
TGGTGCGGCAATCCGCGAGTTTTGAGGCGAAACCAAGCGAATCCAACGGTGATTTCCTGCGCGTTGCTTCTCTGGCTTTCTTGGCGGCGATTCTGGCGCGTTGCGCCATCAAAGCTTTTTCAAGAATGTTCTTGGCTGCTTGCGGGTTTTCCATAAGAAAACGCTCTAGCCCTTCGGACATGATGTTGGAAACCACTCTTCGGGCATCACTTGAACCGAGTTTAGATTTGGTTTGTCCTTCAAATTGCGGATCCGGATGTTTGATTGACACGATTGCGACCAAGCCCTCTCGCGTATCCTCGCCCAACAATGACTCGTCCTTACGGAATATATTGTTGTTTTTTCCGTAGTTGTTTATGATTCGCGTTAACGTCATCTTAAACCCTTCTTCGTGTGTGCCACCTTCTGGGTTTGTGATGTTATTCGTAAAAGGATAGATGTTCGCCGCATACCCGTTATTGTACTGCATCGCGATCTCCACCATGATGCCTTCTTGTTCCCCTTCGAAATAGGCCACTTGAGGATGCGTGATGTCTTTACCGAGGTTGAGAAACGCGACATACTCTCTGACGCCGCCTCCATAACAATATTCTTTTTGAATTGGACTCAATGGGTTTCTGGCATCTGTGATATTGAATTGAATACCTTTGTTGAGGAATGCAAGTTGCTGAATGCGGGTTCTCAATGTCTCGTACTCGTAATCTTGGCTTTCGACAAAGATGATCGGATCGGCAAGAAACGTGACAATCGTTCCGGATTTGTCCGTATCTCCAACACATTCAAGTTCATGCTTGACAAAACCATGTTCAAAACCGATGGTATAGATTTTACCATCTTTATGGATCTCAAGGTTCATATAAGCGCTCAACGCGTTGACGACCGAAGCCCCAACACCGTGAAGTCCCCCTGATACTTTGTATGAGTTATGATCGAATTTGCCTCCGGCATGTAAAACGGTATATACCGTTTCCACAGTCGGACGTTTGGTTTTCGGATGGATATCCACGGGAATTCCACGCCCGTTATCGCTGACGCGAATCACATTCCCTGGTAATATCTCAACGTTGATCACGTCGGCGTATCCCGCCAGCGCCTCATCCACCGAATTATCGACGATCTCCCAAACGAGATGATGCAGGCCTCTTGGACCGGTTGTTCCAATGTACATGCCGGGTCGTTTTTTGACCGCTTCAAGACCTTCGAGTATTTGGATGTTGCTTGCGTCATATTTCGAATGCACATCAATCATGTAGTCTTTCCTCCTTGATCGTTCCTTCATTCACAGAAAACAGTTTGGCTTGTTGTATCACATACTTGCGGATTTCTTGGGTTCCTGTGGCTGTCACAATGGTTTGCGCTTTTTTTTGCATGAGATATTCCATTAATCGGTTTTGCCGACTTTGATCGAGTTCGGAAAACACATCGTCAAGCAAGAAAACCGGCCACTCTTTTTTGGTATTGTATATTGTCTCTCCCAACGCGAGAATCAAGGCCAGGATGAACGTTCTTTGTTCTCCCTGGGACGCATGAACCCGCGCAGGATAATGCTCGAGTTGAAACAGGTAATCGTCGCGATGCGCACCGATGGTTGTCGTTTTTTGAAGCAAATCCTGACGATATTTGCTTTTCACGATCGATAGTGCGTCTTGGGTTTCGATGGACGGAGCGAATGCCAGAAGCGCGTGTTCATCTTTTTGAGAGAGATATCGGTATGTTGTTTCCAACAAACCATTCATCCGTTCAATGAATGCTTTGCGCCTATGAGATATCCTTTGACTCGATTCCACGAATTGTTCCGTGATGACATCGAGCAAATCGATATCCGGGTGTTTGGCCTCACTGATATGCTTCAGCAATTCGTTGCGCTGTTTCAACAAGTGTTTATATTGCGATAACTCATCGAGATAATCGCGATCAATTTGACCTAAAAAAACATCAAAATAATAGCGTCGATCACGTGGAGCCCCTTTGATGAGGTTCAAATCCTCTGGGAGAAAGGAAACTACATTGAGTTTACCAATATAGTCGCTCAAACGCTTGATTTCAACCCCGTTAAGCAACGCTTTCTTCCCGAGTTCCGTGATTACCAAAGACAATTGGTTCGCGCTGCCTCCCAGCGATATCGCAGCATGGATTTTTGCAAAGTCTGATCCGTAATGGATCAAATCCGAGTCTGAGACTTTATACGATTTAGCTAACGCTAGCACATAAACGGATTCGAGGAAATTGGTTTTCCCAGCGCCATTCGGCCCGATAATAAAATTAATACCCAAACCAAGTTCAAGCGACTGTTTGCGATAATTGCGGAAATTGGTTAGGGTAATTTTATCGATTTTCATGGCTTTTGGTCAACGCGAAAAGCTGTGTCGTGATTGATGATGACCACGTCGCCGGGGTAGATTTTTTTTCCTCTTCGCAGTTCATGGATACCGTTGAGCAGAATCGTGTTGTCTTGAATGAAGTGCTTGGCTTGTCCGCCACTTTGAATCAGATCGGCGTACTTCAAAAGTTGTCCGAGCGTAATAAAAGGACTGTCGATTTTAAGTGATTTCATCTGTCGTCCCCCTATCGCGTTCCGACAAGCGCGCATGTGTAATATATATATTATAATTATACTATATTTTATGTGAATCTTCAAGTTTATTTTTTCCTAAATCTTCGCCATTTCTCCCCATTTTTATATGGTTCTCGGATATCAAAACCGGAGGCTTTTTACGCCTCCGGTTGATTCTTGTCTTTCATCAGTAACAACTCAAGAAATTCGGTCATCGTGTAGAGCCAATGACGTTTCAATCCAACGGTGTCCAAAATGATTTGAATACGCTGGTTTTTGTACGCGAAGCGAAAGAATCGAGACACGCGTTCTCCCGTCATAAACATGGCATCTCCCGCCACATCGTGCGTCGCTTGTTCCGTCAATATCAATGCGACATGTGTTTTGTGTTCCAACATCCGGTCCACACCTAGACGCGCAGTCAATTTCTCGAAGAGGCGTTCATACATGTAAATAACCAACTCTTCATCATAAGGCCCGAAGCGATCCTGAAACTCCGAGAGAAGTTCGTCAATGTCCGAGATCGTGCTCAATTGATTGATTTTCTTGTGCATTTCAATCTTGACAAAATCATCTGCGATATATTCCTCGTCGATGTAGCGTGAAACCGTTGCTTTGATGGTCTCCGCGGGTGTCATTTCGGGCTTCTTGCCTTGCAACTCATTGATTTCTTCCTCGAGAATACGCAAATACAGATCAATCCCGACGGAATCGATGAATCCCGATTGTTCGCTTCCGAGCACATCTCCGGCTCCTCGGATCGACAAGTCCCGAATCGCGATTTTGAATCCGCTCCCGAGTTCTGTGAACTCCTTGATGACTTTGAGTCGCTTTTCCGCTTCTTCGGTCAATATTTTATCTTTTTTGTACATCAGATACGCATAAGCGATACGATCGCTTCGACCGACTCGCCCTCTGATCTGATAGAGTTGCGCCAAACCCAGACGATCCGAATCATGAATAATCAAGGTATTGGCGTTGGGTATGTCGATTCCGGTTTCGATGATGGTTGTCGAGATCAGTACATCGATCTGTTGGTCAATGAAATCTTCGACGACCGATTCCAGTGCGTGTTTGTTCATTTGTCCATGCGCGACTTGAATCCGCGCTTCGGGTATCAGTTTTTGAATCTTGTCCGCGATGATTTCGATATCATCCACCCGGTTGTACAAATAAAACACTTGACCGTTACGTGAAAGTTCACGCTCGATCGCGTTTTTGATGACAGCATCGTTGCGTTCCAACACGTACGTTTGGATCGGATATCTGTTTTCTGGCGCGCTTTCCAAAATGCTCATGTTCTTCACGCCCATGATCGCCATCTGCAATGTCCGAGGAATCGGGGTCGCGGATAGTGACAGCACATCCACATTGATCTTCAGTTCTTTGATTCGTTCTTTGTGTTCGACTCCGAAGCGTTGTTCCTCGTCGATGATCAGCAAGCCTAAATCACGAAAATCGATATCGCGACTCAGGATTCTGTGTGTGCCAATCAAAACATCGATGTTTCCCGCCTTTAAATCGCGTAATATGTCATTCTGTTGCTTTTTAGCGATAAATCGGTTCAGTAGGACCACGCGCACGCCAAACCGCGCCATGCGCGCAGAAAACGTGTGATAATGTTGTTTTGACAGAACGGTCGTCGGAGCGAGATAAGCCACTTGTTTGTTGTTGAGGACGGCGCGGAAGGCCGCGCGCAACGCCACCTCGGTCTTGCCAAAGCCGACATCACCGCACAACAGGCGATCCATCGGTCTTGGTGTTTCCATGTCGCGCATCACTTCGTGGATCGCGCGGATTTGGTCCTCGGTTTCTTGATAAGGGAAATCCGCTTCAAGATCTTCTTCAAACTCGGGAAAGCTTTGAAATCCAAAGCCTTGCGCTTGTTCTCGTTGAGAATATAAAGCGATCAAGCGATCAGCGATATCTTTCGCTTTCTTGCGAACTCGGTGTTTCGTCCGATCCCAATCGCTACCGCCGAGTTTGCTCAGTTTCGGGACAAACCCTTCGCTTCCCGCATATTTCTGAATCTGTGAGAAAGCTTCAAGAGGGATGAAAAGTTTATCTCCGTCTCGATACTCAAGATGAATATAATCATTTTTAGTATTCCCGAGTTCAAGGGTCTTGATATCGAGAAAACGCCCGATGCCGTAATCATAATGAACGACATAATCACCGTGTTTGAGGTCGTTGACAGATGCCAACCGTTTACTGCTCTCATAGACCGAAACGTATTTCCCTTTCTTTCGGGGAACATGTTTCCTCTCAAGTGCGGACTCGGTGATGCAGACGAATCTGGGCTGAGATAGAGACACATCAAAATATGTCTGTGACACAATGATGTTCAGCGCAAAGGGGATGATGGAATCCCTTTCTCCGATCACATGAAACGAGATGTTTTGTTCGGACAAGAGATCCATCATTTGATTTTGTGATTTCGAGTTTCTCAGCTGAAGCAGCGTCGTTTGCTCTTTGGGTAGGAATTTCATGTCTTGTTAGAACAGCGACAGGTCACAATTGTATTTCATGGGTGCCTCGGAATGCAACATTATGTGCGCTTCATCCCGAATGGGTGAAGCATGTAAATATTCCAAATATGTGAGGCGATGCCCCGATATATCTTCTAGTTGTTTGAAAAAGACGAATCCGATCTTTTTATAATCCCCGACGTGCGCCTCCCAAGATTGTTGGTCCTGAATCAAAATCTCGTATTGGCTTAAAATTCGTCGATAATCAAAAAACATGATGTCGGGATCGTTGAGATAGTCCTTGATGGTCCATGTTTCATCTACCATCAAGGAAAGATAGCGATTCAACCGTTCTAATTCCTGACGGTTTTCAAGACATTGCATGTCCGTTTGAATTTGCTTCATTGCGCTTTCGGAAAAAGTGAGTTCGCTCATTTTCTGCTTAATCATCGTTTTGATTTTTTGAATGTCGGCTGGCGTAAAGAAGAAGTCGCTCATCGGATGGATGTCGACAGATTCCACGACTTCGATCGATCGCTGAGATTCCACATCAAACGTCTTGATTGTGTCAATCTGGTCAC
>JAQVTV010000001.1 GCA_028699855.1 Candidatus Izemoplasmatales bacterium
ATGGTTATCGGGATTATGTGATGCACATCAAATTCCCAGGAAGACCAACCACGTCGATATCGGAGTAAGAGTGGAAACCAATAACGAAATCATGGAGGAGATCAACACCCATCTTTATGAAGGGAAATTTATCTACCGCACCTCATCTGGAAACCAAGTCCGGACCTTTTGTTCGAACCCGTCAGGGCACGTGGTCATCGAAAACCACAGTGGCACGATTTTGGCGAACGGACACGCATATAAAGATAACAGCTATGCTTCAAAAAACACCAACTTCGCGTTGTTGGTAAGCCATAATTTCACGGAACCATTTAATCAACCCAATGAATTTGCACATGGGGTATCCAAACTGGCGAATATGTTATCAAACGGCGCGGTTATCGTTCAACGTTACGGTGACTTGAAAAAGAACCGTCGTTCGACGGATAAAAGGATCAAAGAAAGTTTTGTGACACCTACACTGACGGAAGCTGTTCCGGGAGATTTGGGGTTAGTATTGCCCTACAAGACGATGAAGGCCATCATTGAAATGATTGAAGCGCTCGATCATATTACACCGGGCGTTGCCTCGGAGCATACGTTACTCTATGGTGTGGAAGCAAAATTCTATTCTTCACGACCCGAAGTGAATAGCCACTTCGAATCCCCGATACACGGGCTTTATTTTGGTGGGGATGGGGCAGGAATCACCAGGGGGTTAGCTCAAGCGGGGGCAAACGGGATTTGGATTGCTAGGTCCATTAGTGATAGAAGTTAAGGGAGCCATATTTTGTGTTGCATGTATAATTATGTATTTTTGATTCCCGATGAGATTCCTTTGTGTGATAATTGGCCAAAAATATTGATTAATTATCGGTGAAATCTATCTTTTTTTTGAAATATACAGTATCAATCCCTTGACCTCTGTGGTTTTTCAAGGTGGCGTGTATAACAAAACGCATTTTATGCAAGGCTTTAATATGATAATCGTTTAATGACCAAGTTCGAGTTGTAACATAAGAAAGGCAATATTGGTTTGGAATTTTCGAGAACAAAAAATCATAGAGTTTATATGTGATGCCTAACCCTCGATATTTTGTGTCAACACAGATCGTTGAAACATAGTTTGATAGACCAATATCACGATATATATCACTACTATACTTTGGGATAAAAGACAAAAAACCAATCATATTTTCGTCATCATACGCACAGATAAAACACTGCTCAAGCAATGATGAGAAATAGGAGAAAGGTTTTTTGTTTTTATGGTCATGGCTATTTAGTTGGGATTGACTCGTATTTTCACGACTTGAGAGTGAAGGATAGAATTCATTATCACAAGCACACAATAAATTCCATACTTGATTTTTGGTATTGTCAGACGATATTTCGTCAAAAAAACGGAGAATCATTTTCTATTCTTCCTTAGAAGCGAATATATATAGTCTGTGTGTATAGCGATTGATTGTTTTTGTTTGACAAAGTCGGTAAAACTCTTTTTTCAATAATTTCGAATTTTTCTTGGATAAGCGCGATAGATATGGCAACAACGACGCATTTGCAAAATTATCTACAAGAGATTCATATTCACGTCCGTCACTTTCAACGCTTTCTACAGTGATATTCGAAAAACCGATGTCGTATAATAGTTGTTCCATTTCTTGTTTTGTAGGATAAAACAATGGAACAGTCCAATTTTCATAATAATGATCATATTCCAACGAGGATATCGCTTCTTTTACCACATCATGCAAACCACAATAACTGTTTTTCCCTCCCTGGTGAATGGAGATCCTTCCACCAGCGGCTAACGCTTCGTAGATTTTTTGATAAATCTCCTTTCCGTTTGTTATCCAATGTAGTGATGCGTTGCTAATGATGATGTTGTATTTGTTCGTCTCGGTAAGATTATATGCGTCGAATTGAAAAAAGTGAATTTGTTCTTTGGAATAACCCGCATCGTTGCGGTTTTTAATTGCAATATCAATTTGCGATTCGTTTATATCAAATGCATCGATATTTACTGTCTTGTTTTTTTCAAAAAACTTGATTGTTGTTTTTCCGTTTCCACACCCAATGTCAAGAATGTAAGAATGGTTTGGAATGAATGTATGGTTAAGAAGGTAATCTGATTGAGCATATTGTGTTTGAGAAGACGCATCATACTTTGAGCCATCAAACACAACTTCTCGTTCGAGAGAATAGGATAAATTTGTCATTGAGGATAGCTTGATTGTGTGTTTGATATTTGTTATGTTAATTTTGTTTTCAACCAATAATGCATCAAGGATTTTAAATATGGCTTGAACGTTGCTTGTGAAGCCATCTAGCACGGGGTCTACAACACAAATTTTGTAAAGTAGTTTTTCCCAATGTAGCAGATGAGTTATGTTGTTCTCTACAATATCATCCATGTTGCTTTTTGCAAATTCATAGACAAAATCACTTTCATCCCAACTTTTAAAGTCAGGGTTGGCACACAAATAATTATAGATTTTAGGGTATGCTTGTTGAATACAGATAAGCACGATATTTAAGAGTTTCATTGTTTCACTGGACAATATTCTATATTTTGATTGATCGTATATGTAACTGAGATTAACCGCGTTTATTAATCTTTTTATTCTCCTCGGATTATTACCGACTGTATATTTTACTGAGTTCATAATTTGTGAATACGTAAGGTGTGAAAATTCGTCTAGTTCAGATATATAGTTCATTTGTAGCAAGGAGGCAGTTATCATTTTTTTAATATCGTAACTTAGGACAGGCATTACAAACGGTAATTGAATCATTTTGTCGAAGTAAGACCGATAATATACTTCATCCTTAGCCTTGTACTCGCCATATTTGCGCCGCAAACCCTTGACGATTACTTCATAATCAATCGCTAAGATAAAAATACAGTATTTAATTTCAAAGATGTTTTTAAAAATATCGATTAGTTGAACCGCATTAACGGGTTCGATGCGATCCAAATCATCAATAAAAAACACAAAACCGCCCTTTGTAATATTTTTGTCTTCTTCAACCAGTTTCCTAATTAATGATTCAATGCTGTTTCTTAGGTTTTTGACAAGGTTAACGTTGTTTTTATCAAACAAGCCCAAGACACTTTTTCTTGCCGATTCATCAACCCCAACCGAAGAAAGCAACACGTTGACAGCTCGTTGAGAGAAATCTCTGAGCGCATCGAGTATTGTTTTTACCTCGCTTGTATATGATTTACCCTTTGCCTTTCCAATTTTTGTTATGCGATTGATGATCGAAAGAATTACTTTTTCAATCGAATTTTCTTTATTATCAAGATAATACTCCCACGTATTGATCCATATAGACTCATACCCAACACCATTATCCTGAGACATATTTTTTTCAATCAAATGCATTAATGATGTTTTTCCTGAACCCCATTCACCCTGTATGGACACCGTTATGGGTGTGTCAGATTTTAGCAAGAAAGCGACCAGCGATTCAGCGTGATGATTTAAGTTAAGCAAGTCATGTTCTTTGTCATCGATGGGAAGATCGCGCATATCAAGATAGTTGAATGTTTTTGTCATGTTCATTGAAATTGTTCCCTCATTTCAGTTATTTGATTGACACACGAACACTGCAAGACGTGGCATTTTCATTGTATCACATCGGTTTATTTTTGTCTTGAATCAAACAGAAACTAATGCCAAGCATTTTGAGGTATTATGAGTTATAGCAAGGGAATGTGGATATGTTCGGAGTTGCATAAATGTTTTAAGAATGTTCGATTTGTCCGATGAAAGAAATCTCATTTTTGATGAAGAATGTTCAATAAGAATGGCTTTTACTTTTTCGGGCTATCATTCAAAGGGTGGCTATGATATAATGATAATGCTTTCAGGAGGGATGATTTTGGCTAATACAATTGTCGTTGTCGGCATGCAATGGGGCGACGAAGGAAAAGGAAAAATAACCGATTTCTTGGCGGGAAAAGCCGATGTCGTTGTAAGGTGTCAAGGTGGAAATAATGCCGGTCATTCGGTATATTTTGATTACAAAAAATTTGCGCTGCACCTATTACCCTCGGGTGTTTTCAATCCGCGCGTCATCAACATCATGGCGTCGGGAATGGTGGTTCATCCCAAAGCGCTTTTAGCAGAAATAGAACAAATCTCTCATCAAGGGATTAACGATATTCAAGTATACCTCTCGGATCGGGCACACGTGGTCATGCCATATCATCTTGTTCTTGACGAATTGATTGAACGGGTGCGCGGAGCGGACGCGATCGGCACAACCAAAAAAGGAATTGGACCGGCGTATATGGATAAAACCGCACGCTTCGGTATTCGCGTGTGTGATTTGCTTGACGAAACGCGATTGCTCAATCAGATTTCTGTGGCGTTGGCGTTTTATAATCCGGTTTTGGTCGCTTTTGGCAGCGAAACGTTTGATGCTCAAGCATTGACGAATGAATATCATCACTATGGCATGCAACTCCGCCACCGGATCGCGGACACGGGAGTCATGTTGCGACAATTAATCAAAGAAAACAAGTATATTCTATTCGAAGGCGCGCAAGGGTCGATGCTCTGCCTCGACCACGGAACATATCCTTTCGTGACCAGCAGTTCTCCTACAGCGACTTCGGTTCCCTTGAACGCTGGAATCGCACCGAGAGAGATCAATCAAGTCATCGGGGTCACAAAAGCCTATTCAACCCGCGTAGGAGCAGGTGTTTTTCCTACGGAGATTACCGATCAGATCGCTTCAACCATTCGTGAGCGCGGCAAAGAATACGGAACCACAACCGGAAGGCCACGTCGCATCGGTTGGTTAGACAGTGTCGTACTTCGTTACGGCGCACAAATCAACGGAACGACTGGGTTAGCACTTACCTTGCTTGATGTCCTATCTGGAATGGATGAACTCAAAATCTGTGTGGCCTATCGACTTGACGGCAACATCATTCACCATGTGCCGGCAAAGTATCAGGATTACTTGCGCGTAGAACCCATCTACGATTCTTTTCAAGGGTGGAAGGAAGATATTTCCGCGATTACATCATACGAATCACTACCTGAAAACTGTAAGAAATACCTTCAAGCGATTGAAGCGTACACTGAAACAAAAATTGCGGTGTTGTCACTCGGTCCCGACCGAACACAAACCGTGGTTTTGGATCCCTCGATCCAATAATTCTATGAAAAGGGTGTGAAAAATGCTGAATCAAATTGTAGGGAAGCACGCAGAAAGCAAAAAGCTTGAATCAAACATTTTGCAAATTTCTCAAGACGCAAAATTGATGAAAGCCAAACACGCTGACGTGATCGATGCGACCGTCGGTATGTTGCATCACGAAGAAGGAAACGTTTTTAAGTATCAAGTGGTAGAAGATTTGTTGCATCATCTGAGCGATGCCGAGATTTACCACTATGCCCCGGTGCGTGGAACCAATGCTTTTAGCGAAGGGGTTGTCAATTGGGTTTTCGGTAACCATACACAGACGATCAAAGAGCATTTCCATTATTCTGTCATCCCTACAACGGGAGGAAGTGGAGCCATCAGCAACACGTTTTACAATTTCAATGATTTTGGCCAAAAAGTCCTGATCGCCAATCATTACTGGACGCCTTATGAAAACTTTGCTTTCGAAGCGAACATTGAACTCACCACTTTCCAAATGTATGATGATAGTGATTGTTTCAACATCGAAGACTTTCGTGCAAAAGCAATGGATCTGGCGCATAAACAAAAACGTTTGTGCGTGCTCCTCAACGACCCTTGCAACAATCCTACTGGATTGTGCATGTCGCCAGACGATTGGAAAGCAGTCGTCTCTGTTTTGAACCAAGTTGCGGACGAAGATATTCCCGTGATTCTTATCCACGATATCGCTTATGTGGATTATCAACTGAAGGATCCACAATATTCACGAGAAACCTTTTTGAGTTATTTGGATTTCCATCCGAACATCCTCGCTGTCGTAGTTTTCTCCGGGAGCAAGACTTTTTCGCTCTATGGTTTCCGGATCGGCGCGCAAATCGGCATTAGCAAGTCCAAAGACATCATCGATCAATTTGTACGCGTCGGAGATTATTCTGTTCGCGGACGATTTTCGAGCGTCAGCCAACCGGGAATGAACATCATCGGTAAAATTTTTACCGACCCGCATTATCAAAACCAATTTTCCCAAGAATTGATTCATGCGCGGAAGTTACTGAAGGACCGGGCCATTCTTTTCATGGAAGAAGCTGACAAGCAAGGGTTGAAGATATTGCCCTATTGTGGTGGGTTTTTCATCAGCATCATCACGCAGAACAACAACATTTTCAAAGACCTCGTTCAAGAACATGTATTCGTGATCCAAATGAAGAAACTCATCAGAATTGCGATCAGTTCATTGAAGCTTCAAGATATTCCACGACTGGTTTCTATATTAAGACGCCATATTTAACGACTAGATAAAGTAAAAGGGACTGT
The DNA here is from genome assembly GCA_028699855.1 of Candidatus Izemoplasmatales bacterium. GTDB lineage: Bacteria > Bacillota_I > Bacilli_A > Izemoplasmatales > Hujiaoplasmataceae > JAAYZB01. Next base: position 6,442 of record JAQVTV010000001.1, read on the forward strand.
AAACTCCGTGAAGACGAAACATCTTCATTTCGTTACAGTCCCTTTTTGGTATGCCTGGATTCTTTAGGTCAAGAAAGATACTTTTCCGTTCATCAATACCGAAACAAGGTCGATAATCCACAAGATCGCAATTCCAAGAATGATCCAAAGGATACCGATAATGAGGCGGCCCTTGGCGATTCGGTAGATTCCGTAAAAAATACCGTCGAGACCGGGTAAAGCCAAAATCACTTTCAAAATCAGAGGCAAACCATCAATGAATTTTACATATTCTTTCATAGCATCACCTTCCTTCAAATCGCATTATAGCACAAGGTGACTTGTGATGATACCTTTCCCTCAAAAACAACAATAAATTAATCTAGTTTTCTCCCGATCGCTGTGGCGATGCGTCGACAACCATCCATCAGCGATTGGAAGCGTTCGGGTTTGAGGGATTGTTGCCCATCACTCAAGGCTTTTTCCGGTTCGTGATGCACTTCGATGATCAAACCATCCGCGCCCGCGGCAATCGAAGCTTTTGCGAGGGCTTCAACATATTCCCAGCGGCCCGCGGCGTGCGAGGGATCGACAATAACCGGGAGGTGCGATAGTTTCTTCAAGACCGGGATGGAACTGATGTCCAAAGTCGAGCGTGTAGCTGTCTCAAAAGTGCGTATGCCGCGCTCGCATAAGATGACGTTCCGATTTCCGCCGGCAAGGATATATTCTGCGGACATCAACCATTCTTCGATCGTGTTCGCAAGACCGCGCTTCAGAAGAATCGGTACTTGTGTTTTTCCGAGTTCTTTGAGCAGACTGAAGTTTTGCATGTTGCGTGCGCCGACCTGCAACAAATCAACCGTCCCGACAAAATAATCCAAATCTTCCACACTCATGATTTCACTGACGACCGGCATGTTGAAGCGGGCTCCGGCGTGTTTGAGAATCCCCAGGCCGTCGCCCCCAACCCCCTGAAACGAGTAGGGACTAGTTCTTGGTTTGTAAGCTCCGCCACGGAGGATTCGTGCGCCGGCAGAAGCGACCAAGGGAGCGATGGTTTCAACTTGTTCTTGGGATTCCACGGCACACGGACCGGCCATGACGACGATGTTTTCGCCCCCAATCATCACGCCGGATACATCAATGATGGAATTGTCCGGGTGAAACTTGCGGTTGACTTGTTTGAATGGTTCCTGAACGCGCAAAACACTATCGATAAAGTCGTATGCGTACAAGCTTTCTTGATCGAATTTCGAAGTGTCTCCCACGACACCAAAGATGGTGATGGATGATCCAATGCTTTCGTGAATCTCAAAACCGAGATCCATTAATTTTGTTTTCAGGAGATCTGCGTTTTCCTTCAGGGTGCCTTCTTTGAGTTTGATAATCATTTTGTTGTTTGTCCTTTCGTGAGTGAGTCAAGGGCTTCAAGGTATCCTTGGATTCCTTTGCCTGATATTTGTTTGATACATGCGGGAGCAATGACGGATACTTTGCGGAACGCTTCTCGCTGGTGGATATCGGAAAGATGTACTTCGATCGCGGGAATAGGAACGGATTTCAAACAATCATAAATGGCATAAGAATAATGGGTAAAGGCACCGGGATTGATGATGATGCAATCTATCTTATGGCGATATTTTTGTATGAGATCGATAATGGAGCCTTCATGGTTTGTTTGTTTGAGGTAGACTTTATGTCCAAATCGTTTCGCATGGGTGGAGACGGCCTGTACGAGGTCACGATAGGTACTTTTGCCATAAATATCAGGCTCTCTCTCGCCCAAAAGATTAATGTTGGGTCCGTTTATGACTAAAATATTCATTGATTTTCCTCTCGACTTCTTGGATATGAACGGTGATATCGCCGGTTAGTTTGAAAGTGATATCCGCATGTTTTTGGTAGAGCGGACCGCGAATTTCGGCCAACCGATACAAATCATCGGCGTTTTGCATGAGTGGACGGTTGCGTATTTGATGCTTAAGAATTTCTGCGGGATCTTTATCAAGATAGATGATCAGCCCGTTTTGTTTCAAAAGATCCATAAGTTCGGAATTCATGATCATTCCACCGCCGGTGGAGATGATCTGGTTGTGGGAGCGATATACGTTTTTGATTAAATCGAACTCAAGTTTCCGAAAGGCTTTTTCGCCTTGTGTCCGAAATATGTCCACAATCGATATCCCTGCATTTTTCTCGATTTCTCTGTCTGTATCGATATAATGTTTTCTAAATAAAGGCTCCAATCGTCGTGCGTAAAGTGATTTTCCCGACATAGGTAGGCCTACGAAAACGAGGTTCGTCATCTTTGCCCTGAGTTTATTGTAGTTTTTGTTCAGTTCGCTCAAGGGTGTTTCTTTGTGAAAGAAACGATCGTGAGACCCCTTTGCTTGGGCGACCAGCATATATAAACCATTATAGGCGGGAATGTTGAGTGATTCGGCCTCAAGCAACCACTTCGTTTTGAGCGGGTTGTAAATCAAATCCATCACGCATGTGAGGTGGGTGAATGGTTTGAGCGAGAACAAAGGGGTATCGCTGTTGTGTGGATACATTCCGATGGGCGTTGTGTTGATGATGATCTCAAAGTCGTGAAAACGATTGATGTCCTGCAAGGGGTATTCGTTTGTCTCGCGAACGCTCCGACACGCCTTAACAACGCGATCGGCGTGAAGATCACGCGCAAGCAAAGCGACAGTTTTAGCGGCTCCGCCGTTGCCAACAATCAACACCTTCTTGTTTTCAATAGATATTTTATGGTATTCCAGAGAAAGTTTCAATCCTTGATAATCGGTATTATATCCCTTCAACAAGCCGTTCTCATTGATGATGGTGTTGACAGAACCGATTCTCTCAGCCAAAGGATCGATGGCACCGAGAAAGGGAATGACCGCTTCTTTGTAGGGAATGGTCACATTGATGCCACGAAATGATTTGTGATTCAAAAATGCGCTGATGTCATCGAGTTCGATGATGCGGTACTGGGCATTGCCGAACAACGAATGGACATAAGGTGAGAAACTGTGCGTCAGTTGACGACCGATCAGTCCGTACATGACTGGTACCAATCCCAGCGATGCTTCGCCACAAGGAGATCGAGAACGACAAAAGCGGATACCGCGTTGATGACGGGAAGCGCACGATGAACAATGGCGGGATCGTGACGCCCCGCGATTTGGATGGTCGCTGGCTGTTTCAATTCCAAATGGACGGTTGTTTGTTCTTTTGAGATGGAAGGCGTCGGTTTGATTGCGGTTTTGAATAGGATGGGCGAACCCAAAGAGATGCCTCCCGATATACCACCTTGATGATCAGATGCGGTCGTGATGGTAGAACGGTGGTAGATGAAGGCGTCATTCACTTCGCTGCCATATTTTTCCGTGAGGGCAAATCCGTCTCCGAATTCGATGCCCTTAACTGCGGGAATTGAAAAGATCGCCTTTGACAGACACGACTCAAATGATAGAAAGTATGGTTCGCCACAGCCCACCGGAACATTCAATAACACGGTTTCAATGATTCCACCCACGGAATCTCCCGTATTTTTCGCAGCCAGGATTTCCGCCTTCATCAATGGTTCCACAGATGCCTCAAGGACAGGAAAATCGCTGGAATTCAATGTTTTCAAGTGTTCTTCGTTGAAGTGTTCTCTGCGAAAAGGGGCATCTTGGATCGTTTTGATTCGATGGATATGTGAAGCGATGAGGATTGAATGCTTCTGTAGGATTTGTTCGGCGATTGCGCCCACAACCACCCACAAAGCTGTCATCCTTCCGGAAAACATCCCGCCGCCACGAGGGTCGTTGTAGCCGTTGTATTTGATGTGTGCGGGATAATCCGCATGAGCCGGGCGCGGTGTGTTTTTATACGCTTCATAATCGGATGAACGCACATCGGCGTTATGGATGACGACGACAAGCGGAGCGCCGGTCGTCCGCTCTTGATAATATCCGGATGCGATCTCAAATTGATCCGGCTCGCTTCTTTGGGTAGCGTATGCGCCTTTGGGACGCCTTTTATCGAGGTGGTCGCGGATAAATGCCTCATCTATCGCGATTCCGGGAGGCAACCCATCGATGGCCACGCCGATGATAGAAGCGTGGGATGTGCCAAAAAACGTAATTTTGATATATTCACCCAAGGTGTTCATTTGGTTTCACCTCATTTATGGGAATGATTTCATTGTCGATGACGCAATCACTCAAGTACGCTGAACCGATTACTTTGATGAGCACCATTCGCGCCTGATGGTCGCGATTCTTTTTGTCTTTCGCGATATAGGGTAACAAATCTCGAATCGCAACGTGATCGGTGGTGGGCAGATTGTATTGACGTAAAAGATCCATCAAGCGATGTTTTATGGCGTGATCCAGAGTTGCATGGACCATCCCGATGGCAACGGCCTCTCCATGAAGATATCGTTCATATCGGTAATGGGCTTCGATGGCATGTCCCAAGGTATGGCCGAAATTGAGCAGTTGCCGTTCGTTTCGGTCATATTCGTCGATTTCAACGAAATGCTTTTTGATTTCGATCGTACGACGAATCAAAGCCAAAGGTTGGCGATCAAACAAACCACCCTCGAGTTGTTCGATGAGCTCTTGATCCGCAATCATCCCACATTTGATCATTTCCGCCACGCCGTTGGCGAGGTGTCTGGGGGGTAAAGTCTTCAGCGTATTGACATCCACAATCACCATTTTGGGCGGGTAGATCGCGCCGATCGCGTTTTTGGTGTTGTGATGATTGATCCCGACTTTTCCACCAACGGACGAGTCGATTTGAGCGAGTAGCGATGTGGGAATTTGTACGAAATCGATTCCGCGCATATAGGTTGCGGCGACAAAACCCGCGAGATCTCCGGTCACACCGCCGCCTAATGCGATGATGGTGGCATTTTTGAGCACGTTCGCTTCGAGCATGGTGGTGCAGATTTTGTCCCATTGAGCCATACTTTTCGCGTTTTCTCCTTGAGGAAACACAATCTCAAGACACTGCGGCAAAGCATTGAGGATTTTTTGGACATAAGCTTGAGGTATTCTGGAATCGTGGATCAGCACATATGAAGTCTTTGCATCAAGGAACGTATGGATTTGGTCAAGAAGATTCTCGCCGATATGGACAGGGTAGGAGGCGTGACGGGACTGGATATGGATTGTTTTCACTATGTTAATCCTCCACAACGGTGAATTGACCACCGATCGACTTGAAATCTTCAAAAAATCGGGGGTAAGATTTATTCACGGCTTCGGCGTGCTTGATTGTCACTTGCTTCTTGCAGCGGATGGAGGCGATTGCGAGAGCCATGACAATCCGATGATCGTTGAACGAATCAAAAACACCACCTTCGAACTCCGGTTGACCTTCGATGATGAGACCATCATCCAGCAACTGTGTGGACACACCCAAACCTTTAAGTGTGTGTTCGATCGAACTCAGACGATTGGATTCTTTGTATTTCAAGCGACCGGCGTTGACGATACGGCTTGTGCCTTGGGAGGACGCGGCCAATATCGCTAAAATCGGGGCGATATCCGGGGATTGTGATACGTCATACACGACGCCCGTAGTCTGTGATTGATGAAAAGTGATGCCTTCGGGACCGGTGGAGTAATGGCCGCCTGATGCGAGAATGCAATCCAGGATCCGATAATCGGGTTGTAATGAATCCAATTCGATGTTTTTGCATAATATATCATTGCCGATGAGACCGGCAACGGCAAAAAAGGCCAGTTGTGAAAAATCACCTTCGATCTTGAGTGATATCGGACGGTAAGATTGATTGCCTTTGATTTCGTATACATCGTTGTGTTCATGAATGACGATTCCGGATTTTCTCAACATGTCGCACGTCATATCGACATAGCCCTTCGATTCGTATTTTCCGGTGACACGGATTCGCGAATCCTCTTTTGCGAGGGGCAAAGCAAAGAGCAACCCGGAGATGAATTGGCTACTGATGTTTCCTGGTATGTCGTAATGACCTCCGGGTAGCCCTCCGGAGATGATCAATGTGTCTTCGTTTTTTTGATATTGAAGTCCGAGATTTCGAAACAACGACTCATAAATACCCAAAGGTCGTTGAAACAGACTTTTCTTGCCGGTGAACACGACTTTTTGTCGTGACAACGTCATAATCGGTATCAACAAGCGTAAAGTGGACCCTGATTCGTTGCAATCGATGAAATTATCGTCGGTGATGACGATTCTGCCTGTGGCATTCACAATCAACTGATTGGGGTTTTGAATACATTTCGCACCGATTTTTTCCATAGCGGCGATTGTAGCCAAAACATCTTCGCTATAGGCCATGTTGGAGAGGATGCTTTTGCCTCTGGCGAGGGAAGCGGCGATGATGGTGCGGTGTGATTGGCTTTTGGATGGCGGGATTTTGATGCTTCCTTTGAGTGATTGAGGGTGGATGATGATATTCATTCTTTCACATCCTTTTCAATCGAAAAACGTCTTTCCTTGGCCAGTTTCATCAGGGAAACCAGCGTTTGGACATCGTTGTTTTGAATAGCGTCCTTGTAGCGCGAAAGCGAATCGATGAATTGATCAATCCTGGGGATCAGATGCGCGTGATTTGCGATTAACAAATCACTCCATAGTTTTTCGTTAATCATCGCGATTCGGGTCAGGTCACGATAGGAATCGCCGATAAAACGCGCGGTTTGAAAATGGAAGTCGTCCGCATCTACCAATGCGAGCGACAATACGTGGGTTAACTGTGAAGTATAAGCGATGATTTCATCGTGGGCTTCAGGCGACAGATCAGTGATGGTGCCAAACCCCATTTCTCGCGCGAACTCGCGCACGAGCTCGAGATGTTCCGGCGTGTTTCGATCCGTGGGAACGATGACGAAATTCTGCTTATTGAAGATGGATGGATTGGCATGGCGCACGCCGATTTTTTCTCTTCCGGCAATCGGGTGTGTCATCACGAGATCCAAATCTTGACGAAGGAAGGGCAGGAGATCTTTCACGAATTTGGTTTTAATGCCCGCAATTTCGATCAATACCGTGTTTGAAGAGAAAGCGAGCTGATGGTCTTTGATGAAGGTGATGATATCGTTGGGGTACAAACACAAGAAAACTACCTGAACCTTTTGGGCAAAATCCGTCAGATTCCGGGACATTTCGTGGATGATTTTGTGATTCATCGCATATTGGAGTGCGTCCTCGTTGATATCATATGCGACGATATGATGACGTTGTTGGAGCGCTTGCGCGATTGACCCCCCCATTAGGCCGAGTCCGATGATGCCGACATTCATGAAACCACCTCATTTATGTTTATATCATTTTATCATAGTTTCGCGTGTTTAGAGAGATAATAATGGGTTTTTTTCCCTGATGATTCCCGAACGCGCCGGATGTGCTTTATCTCATTTGGGCCCTGTGGTATAATAATATGAGACGGGGTGATAATTGATGTACCAAGAAATCAATGTATTTGATTACGCAGCCACATTGCTCGACCAGATCGATTCGGGTATCTTTTTATCGACTGAGCACCAGAATCGTATGAATACGATGACCATTGGTTGGGGGGGTATCACGGTGGTTTGGGGAAAACCTATTTTCATGGCCTTGGTGCGCGATTGCCGCGCGACATACGAACTGCTCGAGAAGCAAAACGCATTCACGATCAGCGTTCCCTTGCAAGCGGATCTCAAAGAAGCTTTGGCCTATTGCGGCCGGTATTCGCTTCGCGATGGCGATAAGTTCAATCGATGCAAACTGACGCCGGTTCCGGGAAGAAAAGTCGCTGCACCGATTGTCGGAGAAGCCGAATTGCATTATGAATGTCAAGTCATATACAAACAAACATTGATCGAATCACACATTCCCGCCTATATCAAACAACGGTATTATACACAAACGACCGCCAACCACACGATGTATTTCGGTGAGATTGTCGATCAATACCTATATCATAAGGACCAATAACGATGGCTACGATTCTTGATGGAAAACAACTCGCGAAAGAAATCAAAGATAATGTCCGTATGAAGGTGCTCGAGCTTGAGCGGACCACGAATCAACGACCGCATCTCGTCGTTGTTCTTGTGGGTGATGATGCTGCGAGCGAAACCTATGTTTCCGGCAAGGAGAAAGCGGCAGAAATCACACACATCCAAAGTACTGTGATCCGCAAGGGAACAGACGCTTCGGAAGCTGAGCTGATCGAATTGCTTAGGAAACTCAACAACGATCCGCTTGTCCACGGTATCTTACTGCAGTTACCGTTGCCCAAGCATTTGCACCAGGAACGTTTAATCGCGGAAATCGACCCTCGAAAAGATGTGGACGGATTTACGCCTGAAAATGTCGCAAAACTTGTGAAAGGCCAAGCCGGAATCTTACCTTGCACTCCCTTGGGAATCATGCGGCTTCTCAAAAAATACGCGATTGATCCTTCGGGGAAAAACGCATGCGTCATCGGCAGAAGTCAGATCGTCGGGAAACCGATGGCATCGCTTCTGTTGGAAGCGAACGCGACAGTAACCATCTGCCACAGCAAAACCAAGAACATTCAAGAAATCTCCAGAAACAGCGACATTGTCGTTGTGGCAATCGGAAAACCCGAGTATGTGGATGATACATTTGTGCGACCCGGAGCCGTGGTGATCGATGTCGGGATCTCCCGAGTTGATGGAAAACTCAAAGGGGATGTCGCTTTTGACCTGGCGGCCAGGAACGCCGGATTTATTACGCCGGTTCCCGGTGGCGTGGGGCCGATGACCATCGCCTGCTTGATGGAAAACACCTTGACGTGCTTTATGAATCAGATGGGGGTATCCGGATGATCGATCGATATTCACGTCCGCAGATGCGTACTATTTGGTCAGAAGAACAGCGATATCAGACATATCTGAATATCGAAATCGCGAACGTCAAAGCGTTAAGTGAACTCGGCATCGTTTCCCCAAAAACATATGAAACGATATTGGACCGCGCGACCTTCAACATCCAGCGGATTCATGAACAAGAACAAGAAACCAAACACGATGTCATCGCCTTTACTCGAGCCGTATGTGAAACCTTGGGTGAAGAGAAGCGATGGATTCATTATGGTTTGACATCGACCGATGTGGTCGATACGGCAAACGGTGTGCAATTGGTTCAAGCGAATCGAATCATCCGCGAGGATATTGAAATATTGTTGGGTGTTCTGAAAAAACGCGCCTATGAATTCAAACAGACTTATTGTGTCGGAAGAACGCACGGCATCCACGCAGACATCACCGTTTTCGGGTTGAAATGGGCGTTGTGGTATGATGAAATGCAACGCAATTTGAAGCGGTTCAACGATGCTGCTTTAGGCGTTGAGGTCGGGAAAATCAGTGGGGCCGTAGGCAATTATGCGTTTATCAATCCAGAGATTGAAACGATCATTTTGCGTTCGCTTGGTTTGGGACAACCCAATATTTCCACACAAACATTGCAGCGAGATCGCTATGCGTATTACCTCGCGACGATCGCGCTTATCGGCGCTTCGTTGGAAAAAATTGCCACAGAGATACGCCACTTGCAAAGAACAGAAGTATCAGAAGTCAAAGAAGCATTTGCTTTAGGGCAAAAAGGCTCTTCCGCCATGCCTCACAAGCGCAACCCCATTTCTAGTGAAAACATCTGTGGGTTGGCGCGCGTGCTTCGAGGTTATATGGTTCCTGCATATGAGAACGTGGCACTATGGCATGAACGCGACATCTCGCATTCATCGGTCGAACGCATTATTTTGGTTGATGCTACATGTTTGATCGATTATATGTTACATCGTTATACATCTGTACTTAACGAACTAGAAGTAGATCAGAAACGGATGCAAGAGAATATTCACTTGACCCACGGGGCTATATTTGCGCAACGAATCATGACTGCTCTCATTGATAAAGGTCAATCCCGCGAGGAAGCGTATGATCTTATTCAACCGTTGGCATTAAAGAGTTATACTTCACAAATCCATTTGTCGCAATTAATCGCTGAATGCAAAATAATCGCGCCACATTTTTCTGAAAGCGAGATGGCTGAATGGTTTCAATATGATGGTTATGCCACACATGTCGATACGATTTATCAACGCGTATTTGGAGAAGGCGAAGCACAATGACACCACAGCGCAACACGATTCATTTCTGTTTTTTAGAGGATTTTTTCTTGATTTCTGATGATAATCACACTACAATATGGGAGAAAGGGTGAGAATATGGAGAAAAGAAGATTGTATCGCGACAAGGAAAATGGGAAAATATTCGGCGTGTGTTCCGGATTTGCAGATTATTTTGATGTAGATGTGACCTTGATTCGCGTGATTTGGTTGATTCTGATCTTGTTTGCTGGAACAGGACTGATCGCCTACTTTATTATTGCGATTGTGGTGGAACCCAAAGAAGTCGTGATGAGAAGAGCAAAAAAAGAAGAAAAATGGGTTGATGACGATGATCCTTTCGCCAAATACGACAGAAAATAATTTCATGATTATAAGGGCTTGTCCAGATTGGGCAAGCCTTTTCATTACCAATTCTTAACATTTCTTAACAAAAACACGGTGTCGAGTGGTGTTTTTTTTATTTATACTGGAGTCGAGAAAAATATAGGAGGATTTAAGTGTGAAAAAATTGCTTTTAGGAATGATGGGGTTATTGGTATTTACGATGATCGGATGCGGAGGCAATACAACGGCATTTTCATTTGATGCATCGCGAAACATTACAGTGTATACACGAGATACGACTTCAGGAACGCGGGATGCATTTTTTACAGGGATTGATTTTTCTGATGCGATTACGAGCAATGGAGTGTTAGTCGCAAATTATGTCGAAGTCGATGGGAACGGAAGCATGATTACTTCTGTCAAAAACGACATCTATGGCATCGGCTATATTTCTTTGGCTTCCCTGGAAACATCAGGACTCAAAGGGCTTGTGTTCGATGGGGTTGCCGCAACTGAAGCGAATGTATTGAATGGAACCTATACATTGAAACGCCCGTTCAATTATATGACACGCGCCCATTGGAGCGGCATGGAGAGAGAACGACAAATCGTCGAAGCGTTCGTGGCATTCATGACGACCATCGAAGGGATTGCGACGATTCAAAACAAAGCGGGAATCATTTCGGTGGAAGCAAACACGCCTTCATGGGATGATATTAAGAGTCTTTATCCTGTTTGCCTAGAGGATAATTCAGATGTAACGATATACTTTGGTGGGTCAACATCTGTCGAGTCCGTTGCCAAAGCTTTGAGTCAGGAATTCAGTCAAAAATGTGGGAACTTTATCGCCGAACATAACCATACCGGATCGGGAGACGCTTATAAGCGTACCCAAGGCAGTGAAGCTGATGGCGGGAATAAACTTCATATTGGGTTCGCATCCAGAGATTTCAAATCTTCTGAAAGCGGAGATGAAGGAACATCCGGATTCATCTGCTTTGACGCGGTAGTGCTTGTGGTCAACCAAGCCAACACGGCAATCGATTCCATCACCAAGTCCGAAGCGAAAAAAGTATATTCTGGCGACAAAACGCTTTGGTCATCCCTCAATCCCTAAGACGATTTGAGGAAGCTGCGTTGATTGTTAAGATTGAGCCCGAAGCCAATAGACGGACACAGAAAAGCAAACGTTTTATATGGATGAAGCATAGCGATAGTTTCATGAAGGGCTTGTTAATGGTTCCGACCTTGATGAGCGCATCGTTTGTCATCTTTATTGTGGGGTTCATTTCCCGAAAGGGGATAGCCCCTTTTCTGCCGTCAGTATACGGTTCGGAACGCGTCAATGCATTCAGTTTTTTATCGGGGACAACGTGGTTTGTTCCGCCGAATGTATACGGTATTCTTTTTATTGTGATTAACACGCTCTATATTGTCGCGCTCTCAACCTTGATCTCCGTTCCGTTATCGGTGGCGTCTGCATTATTTGTCACGCGGATTCTTCCGAAAAAACTTCAAGGAGTGTTCAAGAGTATCATCGAATTGCTTGCGGCGATTCCATCGGTAATCTATGGGGTTTTCGGTTTGGGAATCATTGCCAAGTCTGTCGTGCGATTGGCGGAGTTGTTTCATGCACAAACCGCTGGAGGAATCTCAACACTTACCACAATCATTGTGTTGGCAATTATGATCTATCCAACAATCACAATGATGTCCGTCGCAGCGATTTCAGCGGTGGATCCCGCTTTGGAACATCATTCTTTGGCGCTTGGAGCAACCAAAGTTCAAACCATGACAAAAGTCACGCTGGCTTCTGCAAAGCCAGGAATTTTCACCGGCATCATTTTGGGCGTGGGACGCGCACTTGGCGAGGCTACCGCTGTCAGCATGGTCGCCGGCAATGCCGGAAGCGGGCCATCATTGATGTTGTTCTCAACCACGCGGACACTGACGTCGACGATGCTATTGGGATTAAAGGAAACAAGCGGTATGGATTATGATATTCGTTTTTCGGTGGGGTTAGTACTTATCGGGGTGATTTTTGTGAGTAATTTTATACTGGCGCATTTCAAGAAGAAAGTGGGACGATTCTCATGAAGCAACGTGTCCGCAAGGCGAAAGATACGTTTTTACTTGGAGGCATATCGATGATGTCGCTTGTCGGCGTGATGGTGCTGGCTTTGATCATGGGTTTTATCATCAATCGCGGGGTCGGGTTGTTGACATGGGATTTGCTCATCGGGGATTATCATCCGACGACGTATAATCTTTCATTGCCCACGACGGAATCGTTGGGCGGCTTTGCTCGACCGAATGATTTGGATGAATCCGCCTTTTTTTCACAGATGTGGGGATTGGGGTTAATGGATGATGTCGATTTTGAAGGAAAAGCCGTGGTACGCGTGATTTATGTGGATGCACAATCTCCATTACAGATGATGCGTGATAAAAATAATCTTGAGCGTGTGGTTGGTTTGTTTCCGGGCCTCGCATTGGAAAAAGTCATTTTTTCCGATCTAACTATTGGATTAAGTCGCACCAAGGCCGAAAATTTCATCATCTTATTCGATACACACGAAGGAATCAACGACCTTTTGGCGGTTTCTTCAGGAAACGGTATCCGTGGAGCAATCATCACGACGGGGCTTTTGATAGGATTTGCTTTAATGATTGCTTTGCCGATTGGCATTTTTTCTGCGGTATATCTTCACGAATTTGCGCCAAAAAACAACGCATTTATTCACACAATGAGAAAGATGATCGATACATTGAGCGGGGTGCCATCCATCGTCTATGGCCTCATGGGCGCGGCGGTGTTCATCCCTTTCACTTCCCGCATCAGCAAAGCAGAAGGTGGAAATCTGTTCTCGGGCGCACTTACTTTGGCGGTGATGGTGCTGCCAATCATCATATCTGCGACCATTGATGCTTTGAGGGCGGTGCCGGATGATTATCGTAAAGCATCACTTGCTTTAGGTGCGAATCATACGCAGACAACATTTAGGATTGTGATCAAATCGGCGGTTCCGGGAATCATGTCGGCAGTATTGTTAAGCGTTGGGAGGATGATTGGCGAATCAGCCGCGCTCATCTACGCGGTCGGCACCGCTATCAAGGACCACATCATCCTCACCGAGAAATCCGCATCGCTGGCGGTATTTATTTGGAGCGTTATGGCGGGAGAGGTTCCCAATTTTGAACTTGCTTGTTCCGTAGCCATCATTATCATGATGGTGGTTCTATTCATCAATGTGCTGATTAAACTTGTGGCGCGACGCTTTGCATTATTACCTTGAGGAGGAAGACAATGAACACATTTGACGTTCGCGAGCTCGTATTGACATATGATGGGAAGGCCGCGCTACAACATGTTTCTATGAATATCATTCCCAAACAAGTGACGGCACTCATTGGACCATCGGGGTGTGGCAAATCATCATTGCTCAGATGTTTGAATCGGATGAACGATTTGATTGATGGATGCAATGTGGAGGGAGAGATATTGTTTCATGGTGAAAATATCTATGCGAAAAACTATAATGTATATGAATTGCGGACAAAAGTCGGTATGGTATTCCAAAAACCCTCCCCGTTTCCGATGAGTATTTTTGATAATGTTGCGTACGGACCACGATGTCAAGGAATTAATGATAAAAAAACATTGGAAAACATTGTAAAAAAGGCCTTGGTTGATGCTGCATTATATGATGAGGTCAAAGAGCGTCTCAAAGAAAGCGCAATGGCGCTTTCTGGCGGACAGCAACAACGCCTTTCCATTGCGCGCACCATCGCGATGCAACCAGAAGTGATTTTGATGGATGAGCCCACGAGCGCACTTGACCCGATTGCTACAGGCAAAATCGAAGAACTCATTTTCGATTTGAAGAAGCATTATACCATTGTCATCGTGACGCATAACATGCAACAAGCCGCAAGAATATCGGATTATACAGCTTTTTTTCTGATGGGTAATCTAGTGGAATTCAACACGACTGAGCAGATATTTCGTCAGCCAACCCAAGCCAAGACGGAAGAATATATCACCGGTCGATTTGGATAAAAACACTGCATCTGATTTTCATTATGGGTTATAATAATATTAAGGAGTGGACTTGTGTGACTTCAAGAAAACAGTTTGATCAAGAATTGGCATCATTAAAACTCAATTTGGTACAAATGGGCGATCTGGTCATCCGTCACATCAACGAGGGACTTGATTCTTTTGTGCGCCTCGATGTAGATTTGGCCAACCAAGTCATTATCAGTGATAAAGCAGTCAATGAATATGAACATAGCATTGAAAAAAATTGTCTCGGCATTATTTTGCGAGAACAACCTGTGGCAAGTGATCTGCGTTTAATTACAGCGGTTTTGAAGATGATTACGGATTTGGAACGCATCGGCGATCACGCCGCGGATATTTCGAAGATGGCGTTGTTTATGGAAAAAACGCAAACATATTATCGTGTTGATGATATATTCGGGATGATGAATGTGTGTCAGGAAATGATTCGTCATGCCTTGGAATCGTTTGTCGCTTCGGATCTTGTACTTGCTCAATCGGTTATCTCAGCCGATGACACGGTCGATCATTTGTTTGAGAAAACCAAGAAACACGTCGCGAATGCATTAAGAAATGCCGCGGTTGACGCCGATTACGCTATTTATTTAATGATGGTGGCCAAATATTTGGAACGCATCGGCGATCATGCTGTGAACATTGCTGAATGGGTCATCTTTTCTATGACCGGAGAACACGTTTAAAGGGAGGAAACCATGTTGAAGCCAATTGTATTTTCTGTGGAAGATG
>JAQVTV010000080.1 GCA_028699855.1 Candidatus Izemoplasmatales bacterium
GATCCAACTCGTCAAAAGCAAAAAAATGATGCTCAAGACACATGAAACAGTGGTCGTCGAGTTTGAACTCACTCCCGATGATCTGGGGTACTATCTCGCGGATGGTTCCAAGATTTATGATAAGGGAGACTTTACTGTCCACGTCGGCACAAATCTTGATCACTTGCTGAGTGCGAAGTTTAAGTTGATCTAGTGTTAACCCATAAGAAAAGAGGCCACGCGCTCGCGTTGACCTCTTTTTTGATGGTGCGTATTGAAGTTATTCTGATGGTTCGACGTAAGTCAGGACCATGCTGACGATGGTGAATGTACCCGTTTCGCCGCCATCGACTCCCGGAGCCGCAAACAACAGCATTTTCGCCCAAACATCAGCCGTATAGGTGAAGGTTTGCTCGGTGCCATCAAAGGTGACTATTTGTTCCATGGCGTTTAAATCATTTGGTTTGATCAAGAGTTCTTTGCCTGATGTGCCTTGAACGACGATCGTCAAGGTATTGAGGCCGACGGTGTCTTCAAGATCAAAGTTGTTGATCATGAACTGATAAGCACCAGTCGTGGCGTAGTTGACCACCACTGAACCATCGACATTGTCTTGATCGATGGTGTAGGTTCCAAGATCGTTTTCAGCCCAACCATCCGTGATTTCGAGTGGTGCAGCCACAAAACTGACGGTGGCGGAGATGATGTCGAAACTGCCGGTGGCACTAGCCGTGCCGCCTTCGGCAAAGATCAACGCCGAGGTGATCGGTCCGACAAAGCTGATGACAACTGTCTGTTCGGTTCCGTCAAAGGTAATCCAGGTTTCTTTGTTGTTGCTGTCCTTGAAGAGGATCTGTTTTCCGTCTACTCCTTGGACTACAAGCGTGACCGTGTTGAGTAAACTCAAGTTGTCTTTGAACTCGTATTTCATCGTGGCCCATTCGTGCGCCCCTTTGTCGTAATTGACCGTCGTGACGCCACCATCTTCCGAGATGGTGTAGACGCCATCTCCGTTATCCACCCAACCGCTTTCGAAATCAACGACGCTGTCTCTGGGGAGGGCATCAGGTTCAATATAGGTCAACACAGCTCTTAGGATGGAGAAGGAACCGCTCACTGAGGGCACATTCGGTTCTGCGAAAATAATGCAGTTAGTGAATGCATCGGCAGAAACATAGACGAAGTGAGGTTGGTCGTTTTGGAAGGTTACCCAAGTTTCAAGAGATCCGGCATCGTTCGGTTTGATCAGAACTTGCTTGCCGGGAGTGCCGGTCAAAACGAGAACGAGCCCATTCAAACCCTCAGCGTCTTCCTCATCGAAAATGGTTCTCATGAATGCCCAAGACTGGTCGGCGTTTTTCGTGTAGTTGATTGTGACGACGCCTGTGTCTCCGACAACGGCTTCATAAGTGTCCGCATCGTTTTCAACCCAACCCACATTCACATTGGTGCCGTCCGCAGTGTATGAGACTTTTGCAGAGATGATGTCAAAACTGCCAGTGACACTTTCAGTGCCACCTTCAGCGAAAATCAAAGCATTCGTGATGGGTCCGGCAAAGGAAATTTTGATCGTCTGCTCGGTGCCATCGAAGGTAATCCAGGTTTCTTTGTTATTGCTGTCTTTGAATAGAATCTGTTTTCCGTCTGTTCCTTGGACCACAAGGGTGACTGTGTTGAGTAAACTCAGGTTGTCCGAGAACTCATATTTCATCGTGGCCCATGCGTGCGCGCCCTTGTCGTAGTTGACTGTCGTGACGCCATCATCCACTGAGAAGGTGTAAACACTGTCGCCGTTATCAACCCAACCGGTCGTGAAGTCGATGATGGAAAACTCATCGATGTCACCTGCTGGTTCAACGTAGCTCAGCAGCATTGATTTGATTGAGAATTCACCGGTTACCGGGGCTACTCCGCCTTCAGCGAATAGCATGATCTGTGCCAGAGTTTCGGGGACAACGATCTCGATCGTCTGTTCTGTGCCATCAAAAGTCACCCATTTTTCAAAGCGGTTGTTGAGTTTGATGAGCACTTGTTTGGTATCTGTGCCTTCGATGACCACGGTGAGATGGTTATATCCCAAAGTCAAATTCGTGTCTAATTCATTGACGGCGTATACCCATTCCTGGCCCGCAAGCTTGGTGTACTCGACACTCACGGAATCATCTAGTTCAACTGTGAAGTCATAGGTGTCCTCATCATTTTCATTCCATCCGTAAGTCACATCGTATGTGGGAAGTTCGATTTCCTTGACGGTGCCAAATGCGGTACCTGTGTCAAACTTAAGATTGGAGATTACGATTTGACCTCTTGCTTCGACATTTCCCGGAGCAGCGATCAAAACGATTTTTTCCAAAGTCTCAAGGAAATCATCCTCGTCGCGCAAGTTGATCTGGAAGGTCTGGTCGTTGACGCCCAGCGCCAAACGCACATCATACACTTCGTCCTCTCCCACAAAACGAACGAGTAACGGTCCGTCGCCCTTGGCGGTCACGACAAGTTTGTTGAAGCGGCTGACAGCCTCTTCAATCTCAACTGCCATTTCCGTCCAGGCATAGCCATACTTGTTGTAGTTGACGGTTGCGACACCTTCGGAGATTGACAGTTTGTAAGGTCCGTAGATGTTGCCAGGAGCTGCATTTAAATCTGGTAACAAGTCCAAAGTCGTCGGCAGTGGCGCCTCCGTTGTCACTGGGGGTTGCGTGACTGAGGTTGTTACGGGTGATGTAGGCGCTTGGGTAGTTTGGTTGTTGCATGCGAAGAACACCAAACCTAGACCGAGAAACATAAGCGCAATCAAAATTCTCTGTTTCATTTTATTCCTCCTATAAAATCTATTTGAGTTTCTATGAGTTCATGTCATTGACATGCTGATGCCTAGGGTATTTCTGTGAATTCAAGGACTTCGAGCCCTCGCTGGACGATTTCGCTTTGCATGAAGTAATGCCATATCAAGTTGGAACGGTAGTTCTCGATCATCAATAGGGTAATACCTTTGTCGATGCCGATGACCCATTCATTGAACCAACCATTGGCGGGAATCGGCGTGCTAGGACGATTGACGGTCGGTAGTGCGGTTTCTGTGAGACCGAGATTGTATGCATCACGAAAGCCGTATTTGCTCTGAAGATTTGGGATAGAAGCGTAGTTTTCGATTGCAGGGATCACGAGTTCAGGGGTGAAGACGATCGAACCGATCGCGCCGCATGGAGCGAGAGTTCCATCGATATAGTTGCCACCCAGAGAGGGTAGGTTTCCATAATTACCCTTATAGCCGTCGGGACCATCTGATGCGGTGAGACCCCAAGCGACATCTGACAACGTGGCATAAGATACGGACGCCGCAACTGCGTAATCATATGCGGCAATCGAGGCCTGGACGGAGTTTTCAAACCAATCGATGCCTTCCTGATCGACGATGTGACGAAAGTCGATGAAGGCATGGGAAAACTGATAGGTGAACAATGTGCCGGCGTGCGTGGTGTAGAATAGTTCCGAACTGCCATATTGTCTCTTCTGTGATAGTGTCTTCATGTGGGTGTAGGCTTCTTTACCGACGGAATAGTCGATTGAACCCGCAGCCAGAACATACATGATGAGTTGCTCGGCATAGCCTTCCCAGTACCCGGAAAAACCCGATTCAGGTTGATACCCCATGTAGAAGCACATCCGGTCCCAATGATAATACCAGTCCCATTCCACGCTCTCGGCGAGGAAGGTCGCGACTTCTTTCACCTCACCACCGAAGTATTCACCCGCGGTGAGGCATCCGGCGATCAGTAACGCTGTGTCGATGATTGACACCTCACTGTATCCGTCACGTCCTCCATTGTTCATGTTCAGGAAATGATAGAAGAAGCCATGCGTTCGATTGATCGAAGACAATGTGTTCATCGTTCCGAGCGCGCGTTCGTACCCTTCCTGATAATCGATCCAATCGTTCTCTATGCCCGCGATCAGGGATGCCAGCCCGAAACCGATCGAAGCGATTGAAGCCGCGCCTAATGCACCGGTATCCACATTGTATCGATCCGTGATCATGCCGTAACCGCGGCTTTCCGGGTTGCCATTGACCGCTTCCCAAAAGAACTTGAAGGATAATCGTTCCTCCTCAAGCACATATTCAGGAACATCAATCGGATCATAGACGAAAGCTTCCTCCGTCGACGGAGGACCCGTCGTAGGAAATGTCGTTTCTTTTTGACAACCTGAGAAAAATACGAAGAGCGCCAATATAAGCAACAAAATTGTTTTTTTAATAATGATACCTCCCTTATTCGCCGGTAACGCCAGTACGATCAATGCCTTCGACAAACCACTTCTGCATGATGATATAGACAATCAATACCGGCATAATGATGAGCATCGTCGCGGCGTAGCGGATCGCCTCGTTTGTCATCGACTGACTGATGCCCTGGGCGAGATTGAACTGTGATTGGAAATTCAATAGTTTGAGTTGGAGCGTATACAGATCGGTGCCGAGGAACAACGACGATATGTACGTCTCGTTCCAGTACCAGACAAAGGAAAACAAGAAAGCCGTGAGATAGGCGGGTGATGCGAGCGGTACGCCGATCTTGAAGAAAATCTGGTAGGGGTTGGCACCATCGATTTCAGCGGATTCATCAAGGGAAATCGGTTGCATTCTGAAGAACTGATAGAAGATCAGGATGAAGATTGCCGAAGACAATCCCTGACCGAATGTCGCCGGTAAGATGATGCTCCAAGCGCTGTCGAGGATACCAAGACGGTCAAACAAGACGAATTTCGGGATCATATAGACTTGTTGCGGCAAGAGATAGGTCACGAGAATCAAGATGAAGACGATTCTTCGACCTCTGACTTTGAATTTTGCAAGCGCATATCCGGTGATCGAGGTCGTGATCGTCTGAAGGATTGCCGGTACCAAAGTGACAGCGAGGCTGAAGAGCAGTGTCCGGCCGTAACCGAGAACGATCAGCGATGTCCTGTAATTTTCAAGATAGATCTTCGTCGGGATCCATTCCACGATTGGGTTGACGAGGTCCGTCAGGTCTTTGAGCGAATAAGCGATCATCTTGATGATTGGAAACAGATAGACAAACCCGATGATTGTAAGCAAAGCATAAACACACAGTCTGCCGATGAAACCCTCTGCGAGCGTTTTGCCCAAAAAGAATTTTTTCATTTTTCTTGAGAATGGATGCTTCATCATCGTTTCACCTTCTCTCTTGTGAAGAGGAGGATCAAACCGATGGCGATTCCAAGAATCAACGCCAGCGCTAGAAAATAGATCCAGGCGATGGCCGAGGAGAAGCCGAAGCCGGTCTCGAGTGCGAACATGTTGTTTTTAATGTGCTTGATTGCCGGATTTTCAGAAAATGTCGCCAAATTGATGATTGTGAAGATGACTGAGACCAACACCATGCTCTTGAGCGCTGGCATGGTGATTTTCCAAAACGACTCCCACGGTCCTGCACCATCGATCATCGCCGCCTCATAGGTGCTGCGATCGA
>JAQVTV010000081.1 GCA_028699855.1 Candidatus Izemoplasmatales bacterium
ACCACAAGGCCGAGCCACAGGCACATGCATTATGTGCCCAACTGCTTCAAGAATCATGCTCGGTGACCGCCAAACAACTCGACGTCGGCGATTTCACCGCGGTCCATTCGTTTGTTTCAGAGGTTTTTTCGGACCTAGGAAGAATTGATATCCTCGTCAACAATTCCGGAATCACAAAAGACGGCTTGTTGATGCGGATGAGTGAAGCGGATTTCGACGCGGTCATCAGGACGAACCTGAAAGGATCATGGAATATGGTCAAAGCAGTGATGCCTTTCATGAGTAAGGCCCGTTATGGCCGCATCATCAATATGGCCTCGATCGCCGGAATTACAGGCAATGCCGGACAGGCGAATTACGCAGCTTCCAAAGCCGGATTGATCGGTTTGACCAAGTCGGTAGCCAAAGAATATGCGAGACGCGGCATCACATGTAATGCAATCGCACCGGGCTTGATCGACACGCAAATGTCGATGGATCTACCTGAAGAAGTCAAAGCGAAGTATCTTGAGCACATTCCCGTGGGGCGATTGGGCGAGGCGAAAGAAGTCGCTGAACTGGTCGTGTTTCTTGCGGGTCATTCCGCTTATATCACAGGACAAGTCATCCATATCGATGGCGGGATGGTGATGGGATGAACCACAGACGCGTCGTCATCACCGGCATGGGAACGATCAATGCCATAGGGAATAACGTAACTGAGACATGGGACAATGCGGTCCGCGGCCTCAATGGCATCGGACCGATCACGCTGTTCGATGCATCGAGGCAAAAGCCTTATTTGGTCGGGGAAGTCAAAGATTTGCAACCGGATCGCTACGTTTCGGCCAAAGAAGCCAAACGGATGGATCGGACGATGCTGCTTGGGATGGCTGCAGCGATGGAGGCATATGATGATGCCGGATTGAGTGATGTCACGATCGATCGCGATCGTTTCGGCACCTATGTCACGAGCGGTATCGGCGGTCTTGGCACCATCAATGAAGAGTCCAAAAAGGCGCATCTGATCAGTCCCGATCGCATCAGTCCGTTTTTCGTACCCAATTCCATCATCAATCTCGTCGCAGGAAATATCGCCATCCGTTTTCAGGCTTTAGGTCCGGCCATGGCCGTTGTCACCGCTTGTTCCTCAGCGACGAATGCGATCGGCGAAGCCTTTCGTGCGATTCGTCACGGCTACATGGACCTCGCATTTTGCGGGGGAGCCGAAGCCAGCTTGAATGAGATCGGCATCGGTGGTTTTGCGAGCATGAAGGCCATATCGCCCAGTCTGGATATCGATCGGGCTTCGATTCCTTTTGATTTGGAGCGGAGCGGATTTGTGATGGCGGAAGGTGCGGGCGTGCTCATATTGGAAGAACTGGAACACGCTTTGAACCGACACGCCAAAATCCATGCGGAAGTCATCGGATATGCGACCAACTGCGATGCTTTTCATATCACGCAACCCGACGAAAATGCCCGCGGGATTATTCATTGCATGCGTTTAGCGCTTCAAGATGCCCAGATTGAACCGGAAATGATTGATTATATCAATCCCCATGGGACATCGACGTATTATAACGATCGCTTGGAGTCGCATGCGATTCGGGAAGTCTTTGGTGCCCATGCGGATCATATCAACATCGGCGCGACCAAATCGATGCATGCGCACGCTTTGGGTGCGGTCGGTGGCATTGAAGCGATCATCAGCGTCAAGGCGATCCAAAATGATATCGCACCACCCACCATCAATTACCGCGTCAAAGATCCCGAATGCGATCTCAACTACACACCGAACCATGCCGTTCATCGGTCCATCACCTATGCCCTGAAAAACAGTCTGGGGTTCGGAGGGCATAACGCCACATTGATATTCAAGAAATGGAGAGACGAAGATGCTGAACAGCAATGATATTCAAAAGATTATTCCCCACCGATATCCGTTTTTGTTGGTGGATCGTATTTATGAACTCGAGCCTGGGAAACGGGCAGTGGGAGAAAAAGTCGTGAGTGCGAACGAGTTTTTCTTTCCCGGTCATTTTCCTCATGAACATATCATGCCCGGAGTCCTGATCATCGAAGCTTTGGCCCAGACCGGCGCAATCACACTGTTGTCGATGCCGGAACGACAGGGACAAAACGTGTATTTTGCGGGAATTCGTCACGCGAAGTTCCGTCGGAAGGTGATTCCCGGGGATACGCTCCGGCTTGAAGTGGAAGTCACGAAAATGAAATCGCATTTCGGTATTGGCAAGAGTCGTGCATATGTGGGCGACGAGCTTGCCTGCGAAGCCGAGTTTTCGTTTACGTTCTCTTAAATCATGATGATCGAAACTCCATGTGAGGTACGATGATTCTGAACCAGTCGGGACGCGATGATCATCGCGAACGGCTGGTTATTTCTTTGCAGGTGTGATACAATTTCTCTATCAGAGGTGAAACTATGATCTACATTGATTATCCGTTTACCGAAACAAAGCGGTTGTCCTTTTATCTTGCGACCGAGGAGTATCTGGCACGCACTTTTCCGGACGATGAATATTTCTTCATGTGGCAAGTGGCGCCATCTGTCATTTTTGGGAGAAACCAACTCATTGAAAATGAAATAAATATGGCGTATGTCAAAGCTCATAATATCGCGTTCTACCGCCGGAAATCAGGTGGAGGATGCGTCTATGCGGACATGTCGAACATCATGCTGAGTTTTGTGACGCCGGGATTTCATAAGGATTTCATTTTCACCAAATATTTGATGAAAGTCGTGGATGCACTCAAGGCGTGTGGGTTGGATGCGGTCTTTTCCGGGCGCAATGATATCTTGGTTGATGGGATGAAAGTCAGTGGCAATGCCTTTTATCGCGTCAATCATCGGAGCATCGTCCACGGGACCATGCTCTATGACACCGACCTTGAAGTCATGGTGCGCGCCATCACGCCGGATAATGAGAAGCTCATTTCCAAAGGCGTCGATTCCGTGCGTCAGCGGGTGATGAATCTCAAAGACCGTTTGGGCATGTCCTTGGAAGATTTCAAAGAACACATGCGTTCTTTTCTCGCGGATCGATACCGGGTGTTGACGCAAGCGGATATCCACGCCATCGAAGCGATTGAAGAGACGTATCTGAATCCGGACTTCATCTATGGAAAGAATCCGAATTACTCCGTGATCCGCAAGAAAAAAGTGGCCGCAGGGTTGATCGAGGTCAGTTTCGAACTGAAAAACGAGGTCGTGAAAAACATCAACATGCTCGGTGATTATTTTCTCATCGGTGATCCCGATGTATTCTTGAACAAATTGAAAGGAGTACGGTTCTCCCGCTTGGCTTTTCAAGAAGCGCTTGAGGGCATGGATCTCTCCGAACACGTCTTCAACCTCAGCCTGAATGATTTTTTGGAAATTGTTTTTTAATGCAAAATCATTATGATATAATGAAACATGGTGGTGAGTCTATTGGATAATGTCAAGCGAACAACGTTGTTTGAAATTCATCAGTCTCTCAATGCAAAAATGGAACCCTTTGCCGGATACGAGATGCCCATCGTCTATTCTTCGATCATCGAAGAACATCAGGCGGTACGCCAACGCGTCGGTGTCTTCGATGTATCGCATATGGGGGAAATCCTCGTTCAAGGACCGGACGCGGGGTCTTTCGTGGACTTCGTGTTTTCCAACGAGGCCCAATCCAAGCCACCCGGCAAAGTCGTCTACGGGATGTTTTTGACGGAACAGGGAACGGTCGTCGATGATTTGCTCGTGTACAAAGAAAGCGACACCTCTTACTTTCTCGTCGTCAACGCCTCGAACGCCCAGAAGGATTTCGCGTGGCTGTTGGCGCATACCGATGGTTTTGAAGTCGTTGTGACTGATTTGTCCATGAACTATTCGCAAATCGCGATTCAAGGTCCATTGGCCGAAGTCACGATGCTCGAGGTATTCGATCTCGATTTATCGGAACTCGGGTTCTATCAGTTCACAAAGATGAAGGTGCATCAATGTGAGTTCATTGTGTCCCGGACCGGTTATACCGGGGAAGATGGGTTTGAGCTCTATGGGGACCACCTTGCGATCAGAGATGTCTTCAGCACATTGATCTCCGCTCACGTCACACCTTGTGGTTTGGGCGCACGCGATACGCTTCGCTTTGAAGCGGCTTTGCCGCTTTATGGCCATGAGATTTCCGATGAGATCACCCCGCTTGAAGCCGGACTCAAGATGTTTGTCCGCTTCGACAAGCCTGATTTTATCGGAAAAAAAGCACTCGAAGCTCAGATGGAAGCCGGTGTCACGCGCAAAGTCGTGGGTATCGAACTGTATGAGAAAGCGATTCCCAGACAAGGGTACCCGGTATTCATGGGTGAAAAGGAAGTCGGGATCATCACGACGGGTTATCTGTCGATCACACTTTCACGGCCGATCGCGATGGCGCTCGTCACCCGTGATGCCTTCCTGCGACAGACGGAAATCGCGGTCGCGATCCGCAATAAGAGAATCAAAGGTTTTGTTCGTGATAAAAAATTTTTGGATAAAAACTATAAAAAATAGGAAGGGGCAATATGATGAGCAAGGTAGTTGAAGGGTTGTATTATGCACAAAGCCATGAATGGGTCAAGGTCATTGATGGTCATACGGCTTTGATCGGCATTAGCGATTTCGCCCAATCGCAACTCGGAACGGTGGTCTTTGTCGACCTGCCTGAAGTAGGTACCAAAATCGATAAGGAGAGCGAATTCGGCGCAGTCGAATCCGTGAAAGCCGCTTCGGACTTGATTAGTCCGGTATCCGGAAAAGTGCTTGAAGTCAATGATGACTTGATCGGTGAGCCCGAACGTGTGAATCAAGATGCCTATGAAGCTTGGCTGATCAAAGTCGAGATTGATGATTTGGCTGATCTCGATGACTTGTTATCGGCTGAAGATTATCTCAATAGCATTCAATAGGGACCTACGCGATGTTCCGTTATTTTCCCCATACCGCACATGATTTGGATTTGATGCAACACACCATCGGCATCCCGAATCTCGATGCATTGTTTCAAGACGTCCCCAAAGACGTCTTGTTTCAACGAGACTACCACATTCCCGAAGCGATGTCCGAAATCGAACTCAGGCGGTATTTCGAGGCGCTGGCGAACGAAAACACACCCTATGTGTGTTTTGCCGGTTTGGGCGTCTATGATCATTATCAACCATCTGTCATTCCTGCGCTGATCTCGCGTCAGGAGTTTTTGACTTCATACACACCTTATCAACCCGAAGTATCTCAAGGCACATTGCAGTATATATTCGAGTATCAATCCATGATCCAGACTTTGACGGGGATGGATGTCGCCAATGCATCGATGTATGACGGTGCCACCGCGACTGCCGAAGCGGCGTTCATGGCGGAAGCGATCACGCGGAGAAAAAAGATCCTTATTTCCCAAACCACGCATCCCCACACGATCGAAGTGGTCAAAACCTACGCCCATTACCAT
>JAQVTV010000082.1 GCA_028699855.1 Candidatus Izemoplasmatales bacterium
TCTATTATCCGCAAATCAATGATGATGATGTCATTTCGCTGCCTGAATGGGCAGAAGGTGCTTTAATCTATCAAATCCTCGTGGACCGGTTCTATGATCAAGACTCCCGAAACAACCCGCCCCACACGAAATCCTGGTCGGAACTTCCCGATCGTCATACGTATTATGGGGGGGACTTTCAAGGTATTGTCGCCAAACTCGATTATCTCGTCGACATGGGTGTCGAGATCATCTATTTGTCGCCTGTGTTTCTTTCGCCATCCTACCACAAGTATGATGTCTCCGATTACAGTCGGATCGAGGAAATATACGGCGGCAAGGACGCGTTGAAAGACCTCGTCGACGAAGCGCATGCGAAAGGAATCAAAATCCTGCTCGACGGCGTGTTCAACCATTGCTCGAGCGCACACCCCTTTTTCCAGGACGTCCTCAAAAACCAAGCGGATTCTCCCTATCGCCATTGGTTCAAACTCGAAGATTTTCCCGTGTCCGTGGCAAAAGGAAATTATGACCACTTCGCCAATCAGGTTCCGACGATGCCGAAGTTCAATACGGCGCATCAAGAAGTCATCGAATACTTGACAACGCAATCGCTCTACTGGGTCGAGGAACTCGGCATCGATGGCTATCGCCTGGATGTCGCGGACGAAGTGTCTCATCGCTTCTGGCGCTATTTCTACCAAAACCTGAAAGCCAAGCATCCGGAACTACTCATCATCGGAGAAATCTGGAACTACGCCACGTCCTGGCTGATTCATCGCGAAATGGACAGCGTGACCCATTACAAGTTGCGCCAGCTGATGTTGGAATTGATGACAAATGCAATCGATGTGCCGACATTCATCCAAAGATATCAACATCAATATGCCCATTATCCGACCCCGTTTTTCACGTATCTTGTGAGCCTTGTAGGCAGTCACGACACCTTGAGGCTGATCCGTGCGGTGCAAGATGAATGCCTCCATCATCTGACCCTCAGATTGATGCTCGCCCTTCCGGGCATGCCGCTCATCTACTATGGGGATGAATATGCCCTGGATGGTGGCGAGGATCCCGACAATCGCCGCGCCATGGTCTGGGACAATCCGCCTTCGGAAGCAGTGGAAATGACGAAGAGATTCGCGAGACTAAGAAGCACAAGTCCCGTCCTAAAAAAGGGGCGCATCCAATTTTTGGAGCCGCAACCTCATGTGCTCCGTTTCCTGAGGACCTATCAAAATCAGAAATACTTGATCGTCCTCAATCTGTCTCAAGAAGACTACTTCGAACCCCTTCCGATTCAAAAAGACCTCTTGACCGATCACCAAGATCATCGGGTCAAAGCACAAAGTATGCGTTGGTATGAACTGATTTGAGCGAAAGACTAGGAATATACAAAGGAGAGAAAAAAATGAAAAGAATGGTATTACGCGCAGCATTTGCACTACTCGCAATCGGTTTTGTCACAACCGTGGCCGCATGTGTCAATGATCCCACAACCGAGGCACCGACGACCCAGGCCCCCACGACAGCCGCAACAACCCAAGCGCCCACCACGAGTGCGACACACTATTACCTCGCGGGGAACTTTTCCGGTTATGTGGCCAATGATGAAGCGTTTTTGATGGAAGCCGTTTCCGGCAAGCCCGGATGGTACCAGATCACGGTATCATTGACGGCGGATGTCCGCGACAACGCCTATGATGGCCATTATTACAAAGTCACGGACGGCACATGGACGCGTTGCTGGGGAACTGAGAAATACGCCTTGCAACCCGCACCGGCTTCGCCTACGGGTGGCGGTTTGGGATCGATCTGGATTTATGAGAATCAAGATCTGATCGTGTTGTTCGACAGCGTCAACCTGGTGATCTATGACAGCTCCATGGTGCGCGAGTTAGAAAACCCGGTCATCTATGGCGATTTCTCGAATTGGTCTCTGAGCGATGAGAATGCGGTCGTCTTAACCCAGGACGATGACGAGTCCACCCTCTATAGCGGCACTGTGACATTGCCTGCCTACACCGGCACAGATGAAGCCGGGTATTCACTGGCAGTATGTCTATCAGAGAAATACTACATCGGTGCGGGCTACAGCCTTTGGGGCGCATTTGAACAATTCTTATTCGACGGCAGCGAAGCACTGATGGGTTTGGTATCGCATTTGAAGCCGGAAGTCGAGACGACATATGCCTTCGTCTACGACAGCGACACCCACGTAACAACCGTCACCGAATTGCTTTCAGGCCCGATCATCTATGGTGACTTCTCCAATTGGTCGATGGCTGAAGCGGATGCCATTCACCTTGTTCAAGATGAAGTCGATGAAGACTTGTATCACGGCACCTTCTTGATGCCGGCTTATACCGGGGAAGGACTCGGCCATATGATGGCTGTCGCCGTGACCAAGCAGTTGTATTTTTGGGAAGGCACCGGTAGTTGGGGCGCAGGCGAGCAATATCTGTTCAGTGGTGATGCTGGCGGCATGGGCAAAGTCACGTACCTCAACATTGATGAAGCCATGGAACTGACATTCACCTACAACAAAACGACCCACCAAACCACGATCACGCCTCCAACCGGAAAAGCGGTCGCTCCATTTGAATTGCTTGCCGGGCCGACGCTTTACGGCACCTTTACCCGTGTGGACAACGATAACCAATGTTTTATTCTTGAAGGCGAAGGCGCTGCGTTGATGACACCGGTCAGCGGCGAAGCGAACCTCTATGAAATCACGTTGGATCTGCCGGTGTTCACCGCACCGACTTCAGGTTACTATACAGAGGATACCGGTTTTCGGTTCCTCGTCGTATTGACCAAAAGCAATGTAGGTTGGGGCTATTATGCGGGTGAGCAATATCTCTTTGATGGCACCCCTGCAGGCATGGGCGCATCCACAATCATCACGATTACCGAAGCCGGTCAGTACCGCTTCGTCTACAATGCTTTAACGCATGAAACGACCTACCAAAAAGTAACGGGATAATTTTTACAAAAGAAGAGGATGGATAACGTGTTACGACCCAAAGGATGGCAACCAGATTTCCGGCATCTTGAACAGGTGCTCAAAAAACAAAGACCCGATCGGCCCGTGTTCTTCGATTTTATCATCGGCGCGGATAAAGAACGGTTTTTGACCGGGGAACACTACCGACAAGAGACCGAGTTTGACCGCGTGGTGACGACGATCCGCGCATTTCATTCAGCGGGGTACGACCACGCACCCATCATCGTGCGCGGCCTGTCGTTTCCACGATTGAGCGATCAATCGCACGTGGATGTCCAGACGAAATCGCTGAACTTTGGCGCGATGATCACCGACAGAGCCTCATTTGAAGCCTATTCTTGGCCGGAGATCAGCGAATGTGATTTTTCCATCATCAATCAGGCGAGCGCCTATCTCGAAGGCAATGTCAAATTCATCCCCTTCAGTTTTGATGGCATTCTAGAAAACACCATCGGTATTACCGGTTATGAAAATCTCTGTTACATGCTTTATGACGATCCCGACCTCGTGGGCGACATCTTCCGCGAGGTGGGATCGCGCATCAAAACGTACTTTGCACGCTGTCTTGAACATGACGCCGTCGGCGCGATCCTATGCAATGATGACTGGGGGTTCAATTCGCAGACGATGCTTCCCCCGGACGTGTTGCGTACATACGTGTTTCCTTGGTATCGGGAGATCGTGGCCATGGCCCATAGAAAAGGCAAGTACGCCATATTGCATTCATGCGGCTATTACGGTGACATCATCGACGACATCATCGACGATATGAAGTTTGATGGCAGACATTCTTATGAAGACAAGATTCAGAACGTCGAAGCCGCATATCAAACCTATCATGGGCGTATCGCCATCATGGGGGGCATCGATGTCGATTTTCTTGCACGAAGCTCACAAAAAGACGTGTATGAACGTTCCAAGAACATGCTCCTAAGTGCACAAGCGTATGGGGGCTATGCCCTCGGTTCGGGCAACTCCGTCCCGGATTACATTACAAACGACAATTTCGCTGCCATGCTTCAGGCGGCTTACGACATGGGAGTCCAATCATGAAAAAACAGATTTTGCTCGAACGCTTCCGAAGCGATAAAACACACTCATTACCCATCCTGACCTTTCCGGCGGTCCAAATCATGGGCATTTCCGTACGCGAACTCGTGGAATCGGCCCCAAATCAAGCAAAGGCCATGGTGCTCTTGTCCGAGCGTTACCCCATGTTTTGCGCATTGTCAATGATGGATCTCAGCGTGGAAGCTGAAGCTTTCGGGTCGCCTATCAAGTATTATGACATGGATATTCCGACGGTTACCGGAGCCATCATCCATGCGCTGGAAGATAGCGACCGACTCCGTGTGCCTTCGGTGTCTGAACATCGGACCCAAACGTATGTCGAAGGCGTCAGACTGGCAAAAAAGCAACTTGCAAACCATCCGCTATTGGCCGGCGTCATCGGACCGTTCTCATTAGCGGGAAGACTGATGGACATGACTGAAATCATGGTGAATTGTTTCATCGAACCTGAGTGGGTTCACAAGACCTTGCGCAAAGCTACCCAGTTCATCATTGACTATATTTTGGCCTTCAAGGCCGCAGGTGCCGACGGCATCATCATGGCGGAACCCGCGGCAGGACTTTTGAGTCCGGACACGTGCGCTGAGTTTTCCTGTGCGTACATCAAAGAGATCATGGACGCAGTCGCAAGTGATGATTTTCTGTTCATCTACCATAATTGCGGCAACGTCGTGCCCTTGCAGGAACCCTTGATCGCTCTGGATGCGGATGTCTATCATTTTGGCGACCATATCGATCTGGTCAAAATGCTTGAAGTCATGCCCCAAGATAAAATCATCATGGGCAATATCAGTCCGTCGACCATTTTCCGCAAAGGCACGCCCGATATGATTCGTGCCCGTGTCAAGCAATTGTTGGACGAATGTGGTCGTTTTCCTAACTTTATCATCAGTTCGGGGTGTGATATTCCCCCCGAGACACCGCTTGAAAATATTGATGCCTTTTTCGAGGCTGTGTCAT
Source organism: Candidatus Izemoplasmatales bacterium (assembly GCA_028699855.1). Lineage (GTDB taxonomy): Bacteria > Bacillota_I > Bacilli_A > Izemoplasmatales > Hujiaoplasmataceae > JAAYZB01. Next base: position 5,018 of record JAQVTV010000082.1, read on the forward strand.
CCTATAACCGCAAACCATGAGTCACATCATCGGAAAACGCGTCTTCGCTTCTATTTTGGGGTATGAGAAACGTCTACAGATCTATCTTCCCGATGATTTGTCAGACGAAAGACCCATACCGCTCATCATCATGCATGACGGACACAATCTGTTCGACCCTGAAACAGCCGCATTCGGTGTGACATGGGAAGCGAAGGCCGCGCTGAACCAAATCGCGCAAACCGGGCATCCCATGATCGTCGTCGGCATTGAAGCAGACCCCGATCGCCGTTTCGATGAATACGCGCCCTGGGAGTCGACGACTTTACCACAACTGATGCCATGGTTAGGGGATCGCGTCTATGGCGGAAAAGGCGCGGACTATATCAAATGGATCGTAGAAGAACTGATGCCCGATATCCAGGCCTCATATCCGATCGATCCGAGCTGTA
>JAQVTV010000083.1 GCA_028699855.1 Candidatus Izemoplasmatales bacterium
AGATTGCTGATGAGCAACCTGGCGAGAAAGACGCCCATCACCGCTGAAAACTGGAGTGCGCTTTTGTTCACGGGTTTAAAGGTAAATACCGCGTTGGCGAAATAGGAAAACGTTGAGGCCATGATGAACGCCAGTGTATTGGAAAGAAAGGCCAAAAGCCATGGCTGTGATACTGTTGAAAAGATATGGTTATAGGAGAGCGAATAGACCAGCAAATGAATCAATGTGTTGATCAGACCGATGATTCCAAACGAGAGAAATTTTTTGGTCAGAAAGTTTTTCTTGATGAACTCAAACAGTTTCTTCAACGTCTAGCCCCTCCGATGTCTCCTGAATCAAGTAAATCGGGCGATCGAATACTTGTCGCCTGATTTGATACATCAAATAAAATGCGCCGTATGTGAGCATGCCCATCATCCCGAGGGTCAAGAAAAAATAGAGACCCATGATGAATTCCGAAAGGACGAACACGCCGAATGCAAATAACAAGATGTCCGAAACCAGAACGATCAATGCACTCAAAATCACCAACGGAGGCAGAATCAAAAGAATGGTGGAAAACTGATTCATTCCGTTAAATGCGTACTTAAGCAAGGATGAGAAACTCCAAGTGCTTTTTCCATATTTGCGTGGAATAAAATCATATTCGATACATTTTCTCGGATATCCGACCCAAGAAAAAATACCTTTGACAAAGCGGTAATTATCCTTGATGGACAAAAACGCGTCGACAACCTGACGATCAAGCAATTGATAGTCTTTCGCCCCATTATCGAGGGGCATTTCCGTATGACGATTATAGATGCGATAAAACCAATTGGCGAAAAAAGTTCTGAGCTTCGGTTCGCCTTTACGGGTTTTTCCTTTCGTGTAAACGATTTGATATCCCGATTCATAATGCTGAAGCATTTCCGGAATCAACGATGGCGGCTGTTGAAGATCACAATCAATGATGATGACCGCGTCACTCGAGCGCGCATGTTTCAAACCCGCGTGCATCGCGGCTTCTTTGCCGAAATTACGCGAAAAGCTGATGTATTGAATCCGATTGTCGCGTTTCTGTACCGCTTTGATTTCTTCAAGGGTTTTATCTTTCGACCCATCATTCACATACAGAATGGAAAATTCATAGTTCGGGTTTTGTATGTGTTTGATCAACTCTTCATAAAACTCTTTGACGTTCTGTTCCTCATTATAAGAAGGAACAATAATCGTGATCTTTTTCATGTGACAATCAGCTCCTTAGATTTTTTTCTCCGCCTTGCGGCTATGATCCATCCCGGCAAGAATATTCCCAAATAGATCAGCGTCGTGCCTGCGGTCACCAGAAAGCCCGTGCCGAGTCCTTTCGGAACGAACTTGAGTTGTACGTCAATGGTGTCCTCGCCGTGAGGAACCACGATGCCGAGAAAACCGCCTGCACTCAATGTGTCATAGGTTTGTCCGGATGTGATCTTCCATTCTTCGGAATACGCGACTGGTATCACCACGATTTGGTCATAAGAACTGTCGCTGGTACGTTGATACGTCAGGTGGATTTTTCCTTTATCGATGGTGAGGTGTTTGTTCGCGGCCAAAGAATCTCCTGCCGATGTCTCGAATGTGCTTAGATCATCATATGCATAACTGAGTGAGAAATTGAACAAATCGTTGACTTTGGTGTACATATCATAGGTTTTATACACGTACATCTGAACGGGTTTGGATGCAAAATAGTAATAATTCTTGAATCCTTCATACTCATTTCCGTCTTCATCGAGAATGAATACGCGCTCAAAAGGTTGCGACAATTCAAAATAAAACATGCCTTGGTCTCGGGAATAATCGATTTTGGACAAATCATAAACGAGATAGGCAGCATAATCACGCGCCAATTCCAACCGCATTCTGAACGAGAATACCGCGGGTAGCCCGGAAGCCTCGAAATAGATTGCGACCGGCTCCGCCCCGAATGCGACATCAATATCATGAACGGCAGTCAAACTGTCCGGGGCTTTGCAACTCATGCGGCTGCCATCGGAAAATTCAATGAAGACCTCGCGATCGAGGATTTGATCGTTGTCGGCATCAAAGTTGACGGATGTTTTGATATACATGCCCCCTGAAGAGATGCCCACATTGAAGGTGTCGCCCGAGAAACGGTAGAATGCGCGTTCACTCGCGTCTTTGACTCCGGATGTGGTGACGATGTCCGGATTCGATACCGTCTGGTAGGCGCTGACGGACTTAAGATATGAACTCCCGAATCCGCTTTTCTCTTCAAGATTGAATTGAGATGTGTCATAACGTTCGGCATCGATCAAAGCGACTTGCAAAAGCACTTTTTGTGCCTCGACTTTGTTATTGCGCTGTCTCATGGATTTGAAGTCAGCTGTCGAGACAAATGATTCATACACATGAAATCCTTGATGATTGACGATTTCAAGCAACTGGAATTTTTCATTTGAAGCGACAAGTTGATAAATGTCACTATCCAGATAATACGTATATTCGCTGCTTGCCAAAATATACTTGTATCCCAAGAATTGATTGAGATAGATGGCCTGGACTTCCAGCGCGTCTTTCGACTGGTTCTCGATGCGGCCGAAAAGCACATCCGCCAAAAGATCGGTTTCTTTGTCGGTCCACGAATGGAAGATCTTCGTATTGGTCGGAAACGTCGTCATACGATTGAAGTTGGTTTTTTCCGTGTTGAATCGATCCAGATCGACATACACGCGGAAAAAATCATCGCCCCCCTCGATATGCGCATTCAGAAAGGTGTTGATTTCACTCATGGATGAAAATGTATCGATTTTTCCGCGAATATAGAACGGGCCGGTATAAATGAAGACAAGTGAAATGATACATTCAATCCAAAAAAGGAACCTGAACCACCGCTGCTTTCCCAACCACCCGAAAACCAGCATCAACACAATCACGAGCGCGCTCACGCCCATCAGCGCAGCGTCAGCGGTGAGCGCGGCGGGGTCCGCAAGGTGAGGTGTGCCCCCCGCTTTCAAATCGATCAATTTGGGAATCTCACGCGCATAATGGAGAATGATAAAAACCGCCAATGCCAAAATAGACACACCGGGGATGCTCATCCATTTCATTTTGTACGTTTCAAAACCATGATGATCAAAGACATGAGCGAGAATCAGAACCATCACAAAAGGATAGAAGTTAATCCATCTCGTATAGGGGATTCCCAGATTGGAAAAGTCCCCTGCCAGAATAAGATCAAAATTGAATGATCCAGAGAAAACGGTGGAAAAGAGCGGGAAAAATGCCAGTATGATTCCAAACGGAATCAAGAACTTGTAGACGCGGCTGATTCGGTCCCTCATGAAGTATACATAGGACATCAAAACCAAACCGGTCATCGTGATGTACAGAGACACGTGCTCCTTGGTATAATCTTGGGCGAAGCCATAAAAAGCGATAGGCCGTGTCTCCGCGAATATTTTCCCGAGGAAACGGAAATATATCTCGGGCTTGAACAACTTCCACTCCCGACCGAAAACATTGACAATCCACGGCGTGAAACTCCCCGATGTTCGGTAAGTATCCTCGATGATGAACAATATCGAGGGATACAGAATCACCATCGACATCCCTAAACCGAGAATCAAAAGAAACAAAAAGATGGCGCCGTCCCTCAAGAAACGCAAAAAATGAAAATCATCGCGTTTCAAGTATTCCACAATATACATGATTCCGATGAAAAACAATAACGTATAGGCAAGATAGAAGTTATAGAACACCAAAAGAAAGGCGAATATCGGCACTACCCACTTTTTGCCCGTGAAAGACCAATGAATCACAACCAGACTCATGGGTATATAAAAGGCCAAAGATAAAAATGCCGGGAAGGCCATGAAACTGACCGTGCCACCGCTGATGAAATAGACAACCCCCATCCAAAATACGGTGCGGTTTTTCATGCCTTTCAGAGATAAGTAGTACGCGAAAATCATGACGCCGGCCAAAATCTTGATGAACTCGGTAATGGAATACGCCAGTTCGATCGGCATCACATAACTTAAGACGAATGTGATCAGCGTGAAGATATCCAACGGGATATAATACACGTCGGAAAAGAATGATGCGCCGAGATAATTGTTTAAATTGAAGAGAGAAATAGTCCCCGCTTTGACTTGGCGGATGAAATCGACGATGATCGGATAATACTGCAGGATATCGTCGGAAAAATTCGAATAAAAACTGTTGTTAATGAGGATGATGGCTATTTGAATCAAGAACAGAATTGAAAAAACACCTAAAGCAAGCAGGCAAAAGGTCTTCTTTTTCGACTGAAAAACACCCTCAATCCAAGACCTGAAACGGCTGGTTGTTTTCTCTAACCACATCCGTAACTGAGTGGGTGTTTGGTTTTTGATTTTGTTTTTGCGGGCTATCTTCTGTTTCATAGCTACCTCGTTTATCGGAAGTAATCGATTTATTATATCATATTTCATCTAGATAATGAATATGATTTTTGCGTGTAATGATGGGTTTTCCCTTTGTTTGGGTGTATAATATCGGTTAGGTGATATGATGGAAAAAGCAATTCTCGTAGGTCTCGATCTCCACGCGGACATACATTTCAAGGAATCGATGGAAGAACTCAAGAACCTTGCGGAAGCCTGCGATGTGGAAATCGTGGGATCCTGTATCCAAAAAGCGGATGCGCCAACCGCTGATTTTTACATCGGCAGCGGCAAGGTTGAAGAACTGAAACAAGATATTGTGACGCTTGATGCTAATCTCGTCATTTTTGATGATGAACTCAGTCCCTCGCATATTCGCAACCTGGAAAAAAAACTCGAGGTCAAAATCATCGACCGGACGATACTCATCCTTGACATCTTCGCGCAACGTGCCAGAACCAAGGAAGCCATGCTGCAGGTCGAATTGGCACAATCGTTGTATCTTCTCCCCCGTGTCGTTGGTATGTATCGCTCGCTGTCGCGTCAAAAAAGCGGTACCGGTTCAAAAGGTCCGGGTGAACAACAACTCGAACTCGACCGAAGAATCCTTCGCGATCGGATTACGAAAATCAAGCGTGACCTCAAAGAAGTCGTCAGCATTCGCAGAACCCAAAGGCGAAAGCGACTGCAAACCGCAAGCAAAACCGTAGCGATCGTCGGATATACCAATGCGGGAAAATCGACGCTGATGAACGCCATATTGACCGCTTCTCTCGTGCGGGAAGAAAAATACGTGTTTGAAAAGGACATGTTGTTCGCGACGCTGGAAACCCAAACCAGAGAAGTGCGTTTGCCACACCATCGGGATTTTCTTCTGACCGATACGGTGGGTTTCATATCGAAATTGCCGCATCATCTCATCGAAGCGTTCAAGTCGACGTTGGAAGAAATCGTGGAAGCACGCCTGATTCTCCACGTGATCGACGCCCATAACCCGTTATACGGAAACCAGATCAGCGTTGTCGAAACCGTTCT
>JAQVTV010000084.1 GCA_028699855.1 Candidatus Izemoplasmatales bacterium
GTGCTCTTCCGATCTCAGCGACATGATTGCCCTTTTTTTTGAATATTTCTATCATACTTGCAAGGCTTCTTCGAGACCGAATCTCATGCATAAAAAATGCCAACCCCTAGGGGATTGGCATCGCTAGAAACACATATCTACTTCTTAATCAAAATCAAAATCAGGCTGGTGATATTCCCGCTTTGACAGTTCTCGATCAAACATGAATAGGTTTTTGCCGGCCAGGTCATAATGATTGAGCAAATCGGTGGCACTCTTTTCCTCTTCGCCTTGTTCTTTGATGAACCAATGGAGGAATTCAGTCGTACGGTAATCTTTCGACTCCATCGCTTCGGCATAGATCGCATGAATGGAAGCGGTGACGAATTGCTCATGTTTCAGCGCTTCTTCCAACGGATGCCTCAAATCGCGATAACTTCTGGTCGGCTTTTCAATCGCCTCGAGCGTCACGTGATAATCGTTATTTTGGAGATAAGTCATGAAAATCATCGCATGATCCATTTCTTCTTTCGCCTGGATCCGGAACCATTGACTGAATCCATCGAGCCCATGCTGCGTATAATAATTCGCCATGTCGAGATACAAATAAGCAGAAAACATTTCCTTGTTTATTTGATCATTGAGTAACTTAGTGACGTTATCTTGTAACATGTGGTAGGCCCCCTTCCGTTCTCGTCTTCATTATACCAAAAAATGCGTGTTAGTAAAGCCGACTTTATGATTTTGTCCAAGGGTATTTCAAAACGTTTTCCACGAAGACTTTCGCGACTTCGGGATCGAATTGGGTTCCTGCGTTCTTGATGATTTCATTGGCGGCTTCCTTTTCAGTCATTGCCTGATGATAAGGATAATCCATAATCATCGCGGCGTAGGCTTCGCAGATGGACAGGAATCGCGCCTTCCATGGAATCTCATCCTCAACGAGTTTTCGTGGATACCCCGTACCATCCCAACGCTCATGATGGCTCAAGACATCGGAAGCGACTTTATCGAAATCCGATGAGGAAAAGAGAATGCGATAACCGATCTCCGGGTGCTGATGAATCTGTTTCCATTCATCTTTGGCCAAGGACCCCGATTTCATCAAGATTCTCGGCTCAATAGCAATCTTACCGATGTCATGCACTTCCGCTAACGTAATGAGAGAGTTGAGATCCCCTTCGGAGAGGTGAAACTCCTTTCCGAGTTGAAACATTAATTTCTTCACGAGATTTGCATGATGTTGTTCTTCAGGGCAATTTTTAAAGAGCGTTTGCTTGATCATCGAAATGATGTCGGATCGATAGAATTCGGAATGGATCAGTTTGCGATTATACATCGTCATTTCCGCTTCGCGTAACAAAGTATTGAAATCCTTTTTCAGTGAATCGCGCGTAGCGATGCCAAACGATACCGAACAGGGAATACCATTGATGACATCCTTTTCGAGTCGCGTCATGAGTTCCGTTACGATTTTTTTAGCCTGTGAAGCCTTCATGTTCGGGAGGAGGATGATAAACTCGTCACCCCCGGTCCTAAAGATTTTGCCGAAGTGCGCAAACGCCTCTTTGAAGCGTTGGGTGACATGCATCAGCAGACGATCCCCGTTCTGATGCCCGAAGGCATCATTGGTGATTTTCAGGGCATCGACATCGGCCATGACCAATGTCAAGGGCAAGTATGTCGATTCGTTGAGACTGCTCGATACTTCTTCGTATTTACGACGGTTATAAAGACCTGTCAACGCGTCAAAGTAACTCAATTTGATAATCTCGAGCTCGTGTTCTTTTCGCGTGGTGATGTCTTGCCGGGTTCCGGAAATGATGCGGGTTTCACCGGTTTCATCCGTTTTTGTGATGCTGCCGCTTTCGTACACCCAAATGAAATCTCCGCGTTTATGCTTCACGCGATACTCTTGGGAATAACGACGTTGTTTTCCGGATACCAATGCGTTGAATTGATCCATGACCGCATCCAGATCGCCGGGATAAATGCTGTCACGCCACGAATCAATCGTATAGGGTGCGCGTTCGGTGTAGGTGTATCCTGACATTTCTGCCCATCGCTCATTGACGGTCATATCCCGAGTATGTAGATCCAGTTCCCATATCGCGATCTGAGTGCCTTCGATGATCGTTTTTAAACGGTTCCGCTCGCGCATCGCGGTTTCTTCGGCCAGTTTATAGTCCGTGATATCGCGAAACATCATGATGAGCTCATCATCATCGTTCTTGAAGAATCGAAAATGGAAATAGCGCTCAGGCATATACTCTAAATCAAAAGACAATGTCTCATTCAATCCGGATAGATTCTGAAGCTGTTTCTGATAGATTTCAGGAAGCATCGGGAACAAATCCGTCAACGTCTTACGGATAACGCGGCGGATTCCGCCAAAAAGCAAGGTTGAGAAACTTCGATTCGCAAAGATGAGTTTGCGTTCAAAGACATCATCCGCTCGGTCAAACACGCCGATGCCCTCGGTCATCTTCACGATGAGATCACGGTTGCGTTTTTGGATTTGCTTCAATTTCTTCATGGTCGCATCGCGCTCAGTCACATCATAGATAAAGATGTGTGTACTCATCTCGTCGCCTTCAAACAGGGGCCAGGAGGTCACTTCCACTGTCGCAATGGATCCATCGAGTCGGATAATTTGGTACATTGCGCGCTGATTCGGTAAACGGGTGTTCTGCAGATGATTGATCCGTTCGTGATAAAAAGACACATAATCTTCGGCCACAAAATCAACCAGTTTCCGGCCGATGATTTGCTTAGCTTCATCGACGCGGAACATTCTTAAGGCCGCGGGATTCGCAAAAGTGATGATGCCGCCTTGATCGATTAATATGGGAATCTGAGAATTTTCGATCAAACTACGGTATTTCGCTTCACTTCGTTTCTCGCGCACCATGATGGCATGATCTTCGTCGATATCCCGGATATACCCTTCTACAAACAACACATTTCCGTGTCTGTCATAGACAGCCCTTCCGGTTTCCGTCACCCACCGAAGTTCACCTGATCGATGGATGATTTGATAATCATAACGGAAAAAATCTCTGTCTTCGATCGCTCGCATCCATAGTCTGCGTATCTCAGTGCGAAAACGGGGATGAATCATTTCTTCAAAAGAAATGAGATGATTATCAATCAAATCATCGGGTGTGTATCCCGTTACTTCATACGCCCGACGACTGACAAACTTCATCGTCCAATACGCGTCATATAAACAACGATATGCCATTCCCGGATAATTATCCACCAAAGACACATAATCCTGACGCATACCGCCTAGACGTCTGTAGCTGTTCACGGTCATACTTAAGCGTATGACAAAAAAGGCAAGTGTAATCATTGCCAACGCTGAAATCACATAGATGATGATGATGACTTCTGGTTTGAGTGCAAGGAACAGCGGTGCCATCGCGCTCACCCCGTCTTAATAAAGTAGATGTGTTCTAAGTAGACATGCGCGTCAACGCAAATAATTGGAGAAATCGACACATTTCATAGACGCCAATCCTGATTCCTCGCGCTCTGAAACGTCGTGATCAAGCCGACAAGCGGACGATATAGCGCAAGTGTCGTGAAGTATCCGTTCACGGCGAGGATCAAGTCGAATGGAATATCTGCCACAATCAAAGTTTTGATCGCGCCGGGAACGCCTTGATAAAACTGAAAATAAGCAAAAGGAATGAATATCCACCCATAAAAAAAACTGAACACGGTCACGAATACCAAAATCACGATGATCGAGCGATTCCGAAGCAGACGGCCCAAGAACACAAATAACGTCCAGGCGATGAGCATCGGCACGACAATGAAGAAATTGAGCGAGCCAAAAATCAGGTTGTCGAGAAACACGTAGGCAAGAACCAAAATGCCCAGCTGATAGCCAGGCAATACGGCCGCATAAACCAACAGGAGTACGAAAGTCAACTGAACATTGGGTATAAAACTCAACGCCAGTTCCTGAACGACGAGCACGGCGAGCAACATCGACGTTAGCATCAGTTGGCGGATACTGCGGTGTTTCATCCTAAAATGTTTCGATCAGGAAACGATATGTTTTGCCAACCTCGATATCGGTGTCTCCGATACCGCTCATCGCATATACTCCATCGACGTAGAAACCGATGTATTGACGCGCCCCGAAGGCAGTGAGTTCACCAATACCCATCACGTAGAATCCGTACGTACCGCTAAATGAACACGTATCATCAGGATTCCCGTCTGAACCTTGGCAATAGACGGTATAGTGGGATTGAAGCAACCCAAGAACGGTGGTGATGTTTTGCGAATAATCGTCGTCAACGGAAGCGATGATGTGTTCGTCAGGCCCGTAGGACACAAATCGAGCGGTATCCTCATCGATTACGGTCACTTCGATTGCTTGAATTGCGAGTGTTTCTGTTGTTCGTTGGTTACAGCCGAAAAAGCCGGTCAAAATCGCCAAGAACAGCATGATGCCCAGTGCTTTTCTTTTCATTTTTCTACCTCATGATTGAATTTTGTGAACAGGTAGGTCTCCCGACTTCACTTTATCTGATTTTCGCCCTTCTCGCCGTTGCAATGGTCTTGCGAAAATCAAAAGCATCACGGTTGCTGGCACAGTCCAAGAATTACACTTGGGTTCCCTGTTATGCACCTTGTTCACTGACATATATTATATCACGTTTTTATTGATTACAACTGCCTATGTGTCGATTTTTCCGAGAATCTCAACAATTTCCTCGATCTTCTTTTTGCCTTCATCATCTACGACTTCAGCGACGCATTGTTTGAGATGCGCAGTCAGAATGATCTTGTTCGCATTCTTCAAAAGGGCTATGGTCGCCAGTAATTGTTGGGATATGTCGATGCAGTACCGGTCATCATCGACCATTTTGATAATGCCCTCCATTTGACCTTTGGCGAGCTTTAGGCGCTTGACGACTTCGTTTCGATCCGCTTTCATCGGTCGATTTCCTCAAGCGGATAACCCGCCTGTTCCAAGAGTTCCATCATTGCCTTGAGATTGGTGTTTTCATCCATTATGATGGATGCCTGGTGGCGTTTCAAACTGACGCGCGCGCGGATGACACCGGGAAATTGTTTCAATATCTCCGCGACGCGCTTCATGCAATGGCTACAATGCATGCCGTTGACGTTGAATGTCTTTTTCATCTGATTCTGCTTCCTTTCTATTTGGCCCACTTGAGCCTGAGTGCATTGAGTACAACCGATACGCTGCTGAAACTCATCGCAAGTGCAGCCAGCATCGGGTTGAGCGTGATTTGAAGCCATGGGTAGAGAATGCCCATGGCAATCGGGATACCGATGATATTGTATATGAAGGCCCAAAACAAGTTCGTCTTGATTGTGGACATCGTATG
>JAQVTV010000085.1 GCA_028699855.1 Candidatus Izemoplasmatales bacterium
CATCAAACCGAATTCCACGAACATCATGACGGCATAGCTCACAACATAGAAAATCAAAACCTTTGAAATCGAGAATTTCCAGCTCCTAAGAGGTTTAGGCATCACGAACACAAGAGCAACAGCGAGCGTCATCACTGCCAAGGCATGGGAGAGTCGCGTCAGAAAAGTGGCTTGATAGATGAAGAGATACATCACGGATATCAACAAGTGCGGTATGACAGCTATGTGGCGCCAACGAATATACAGCAACAAGATCAATGGGATACCGACGCTCACGAATGATGAGATTCCGAAAAAACCGAAGCGTGCGATGATGAAATCGATGATGATTGCGAGCAATGTGAAGATGGACATATCGATGATCATCAACTTTCGTATTGTCAAAGTCTCATCTCCCTCATATAATGAAAGTAAAGAAAGCTAAGGAGCAAATGATGAATGTGATCTATTTGAACTGTACCGAATCGATTCAAGCATGTATCGATCGAGCCGACCCCGCGCTACCGCTTCGCATCCACTTGTCCGATGGCGTCTACCGCGAGAAGTTGAGAATCGAACGCCATGATGTCCGGCTGATCGGAGCAGGTCTCGAGACGAAAATCGTCTATGGCGACTCCGCATTGAAAGTCCATCAGGACGGCTCGGCATATAACACATTCCGCACACCCACCGTGACGATCGTCGGTGATCGGGTCCACATCAGCCGTCTGACCATCGAAAATGATGCAGGGGATGGTTCGGTGGTGGGTCAAGCGGTGGCACTCGCTGTGTACGGAGACGCATTCGTCATGGATGAGGGTCGATTGATCGGGCATCAAGATACCTTGTTTTTAGGACCGCTTCCTCCGGATTTATGCCAGCGTTACCGGGGGTTTCTCCCTGAAAACGAATTGACCGGCAAACCGATCTTTCCATATTTCTTCTCGGTGGATATCGAAGGCGATGTCGATTTCATTTTCGGCGGAGCCTCTGCCCTATTCGAGCACTGTCATATCATCGCGCGAAGAAACGGCTATATAGCTGCGCCATCCACCGCGAAAGAAGCCTCCTACGGTTTGATTTTCCATCAGTGCAATATCATCAGCCAGGGTGATGCGGTATTTTTGGCCCGTCCTTGGCGGGAACATGGGTGTACGTTCTTCAATGAATGCACTTTTTCGGGAGGATTTCACGAAATGCGTTACCACGATTGGGAGAAAACCGAATACCGTTTTTATGAAAATCCCTACGTGAAATCACCCATGTCCCTATTACCATCCAAGGAGAGAAAGGAGGAACTATTACGCTATATCAAAAAGCACTACACACGTTAGAACAATTAAAATCCAAGATAGTGTTTGGCGTTGTGATAACAGATGTTCTCGACCATTTTCCCAAGCAGGTCGATATCTTCGGGAAATAATCCCAACGCGACTTCTTCACCGATATGGTTCGCGAGCGCGCGTCGGAAGTACTCATGACGTGGATACGACAGGAAACTTCGTGAATCTGTCAGCATCCCGATGAACCGCGCCAATAAACCATTGTTTCCCAAGGCGCGGAAATGTTTTTTCATCCCGTCTTTCGTATCGAGAAACCACCATGGAGAACCGAACTGAATTTTTCCGGGAATGTTCTCGCCTTGGAAAGCTTGCATCAACGTGATGGCAACCTCGAAGTCACTGGGGTTGAGCGTATATAAAATCGTCTTTGGCAATGACTCCGTTTGATCGAGCGAATCCAATAGTTCGGATAATGGTAATGCGATGGCGCTATCATTGATGGCATCATATCCCGTATCCGGACCCAACTTTTCGAACATGCGACTGGATACGTTTCTCAATGCTCCGATATGGTATTGTTGGACCCAACCATATTGGTGATACAATTTGCCTAAGAAAACAAGAATATACCCTTTGTATTTGCGAATCTCTGAACGGCTGAGGGATTCTTTTCGAAGCGCGCGCTCAAAAATCAGCGCAGTCTCTTCTTCGCTTGTGCGCTCAAAGTTGACAAAATCAAGCGCATGGTCAGACAGTCGACAGCCATGTTCATGAAAGAACTTCACGCGCTCCTCGAGCGCTTTTTTCAAGTCCATGATGTTGGTGATGGAAAATCCGACCACTGCTTGAAGCGCACGAATCCAGTCCACGAAAGTCGACAGTTCGATGTTGATTCCCTTGTCGGGTCGAAATGCCGGTAAAACTTTCGTCTTCATCGTCTGATCGGCTTGAAGTAACTCATGCCATTTTAGATCATCTGTGGGATCATCAGTCGTGCAAATCGTCTCGACATGAGACAGTTCGATCAACTTCCGCGGCGTCAAACCGTGAAGTTTTTGGTTGACTTCATCGTATATCTTCTTCGCAGTCTTGGGATTCAACAATTCATTGATACCAAAAAAGCGCTTCAACTCGAAATGTGTCCAATGATAGAGGGGGTTGCCAATCAAGATTTCCACGACTTCCGCCCACTTCTCGAACTTCGCGAAATCCGGTTGGGATCCTGTGATATAATCTTCACTCACGCCGTTGGCACGCATCAGACGCCATTTGTAATGATCTCCGGACAACCAGACATCCACAATGCTTGAAAACTGTTTATCTTCAAAAATCTCTTGAGGATCGAGATGACAATGGTAATCGATAATGGGCATTTTTTTGGCGTAATCATGGTATAATCTGCGGCCAAAATCATTATGAAGCATAAAATCATCGTGGATAAATGGTTTCATAAACACTCCAATCTCTTTTCACACAAAAGCAGTAATCAGACTGAATGCATGAGATTTGTGACAACTAAGATCAACCCACAACATCAGGGTGATTGACTTATGATCCGCCGGCTATGCAAGCACGTCATGAAGATTGTAGACAAAAGGTCAACTCAATAGATTACGCACCAAAGCCACATCAGATTCACTTCTCAAAACAGCATCACACGCATCATATTTATTGTGTGTCTTGTATAATAGACGCTGTTTATTATCAAATACATTCTATCACGCTTCCCAGATGATGTCAATACATTTTCGGGAACGCTTTCATGATATATTCCAACTTTTTTAAGGGTATGAAATGTGGGGCGGATTCATGTGGGAATCCGGCTGAACTCGGTGCTTCTGATAGAGTCTCAGAACGAAGAACACCGCGATGAGTGCGGTCATCGTGTTGCTGATAAACATCGCATAACCGAGAGCTTCATGTCCGAAGTCGCACGCTTGAAAAATCCATAAAGCGGGGATCCGGAATACATACAACCGCACCACATTCAACACCAACACGACACGAGGAAGTTTATAACCGATGAAGAACCCGCTGATGATGGCGACCATGGCAGAGGTGATGATCGAATAGCGTTCATATCGAAATATATCCGTCAACATTGCGATAAATTCCGTATCTGCGCGGTCCGTAAAGAGTACCAGGATTTTCGTGAAAGTGAGCGATACTACGATGAAGCCGATCACGGTGATGGCGAAAGAATAGACCTGACTGACACAATAGGTTTTGAATGCACGTTTCGGATTGCGATTCCCCAGATTTTGACTGACGATACCGGTTTCCGCTTCTTCGAAGACCTGGCCGAGCGTTCCGGCTCCGCTCGAGAGTTTCATCGCCAATCCAAAGGTCGCTACGGCCATCGTCCCATACAAAGCCGCAAGGGCGTTCACGGCGACTTTCCCGATACTGAAAAGAAATTTTCCAGCGAATACGGGAAGCGATAGCACGATGATGTTCTTCACATGTTCGCCTGTGATCATTCCCCGCTGAAACGATATTTTGAGATAATTTCGTTTCGAAAACATGATGCGTATGGCCACCATCATCATCAGACTCTGCGCAATCAATGTCGCTAGGGCGACATAGGCCGTACCCAGACCTAAACCGAATGCGAAAATCGCTGTCAAGGCGAGTTTGATCATCATTGCGAACACATTCAAGTACAATACCATCATCGTGTTCCCTTTGGCCTTCTCCATACCCATGAAACATGCATTGATCCCGATGATCGCCGTGGTCACCATCTGGATCACAAAATAACTGAGCCCTTCTGAAATCATCGCATCACTGGCGTTGAGGATGCGTAATATCGGCCGTGCAAATAGCGTTGTGACGATGACCACGCTCAAGGAGACCACGAAAGATAGTGCGAGCGTCGTGGTCGCGATCTTCCTTGCCGTTGTGACATCCTTCGCTCCCAAATGACGCGCCACAAGCACCATGCCACCCGATGCGATGCCCACGCCGAACGCCGTGACTGCATTTTTGATTTCATCGATGAAAATGATGGAAGCTAGAGCGCTTTTTCCGATACGCGCAGCCACCATCATGTCAAAAAAACCATAGAAATAATTAAAAAGGGCATATATGGCCAGCGGGGCAGCTAACATAGGTACCACGCGCCATAGATTGCCCTCAAGGATCAACTTTCTTCTCTGCTCCTCACGCGGAGCGATACCAGTGGAATCAATCAATGTTCATAAATCCCTTCGTTATATCACGCGTTATGTCTTCTGACGCATCAATTCTGAATAACAATAAAAATAGGGAGCCAAACCTTTGATTTCGTTGTCGACCACCATTTCGGACAAATAGTATTGGTCCGAACCATCTCGGCGTTCATTGTCAAGCCCGGCTACTTTGCACGTGCCTCCGAGGATGGTGTGCGCGCCCTCCTGCCTGAGATAGACGTTTTCGATCCCCGAGACGATCTCCCGCCCTCTATCGGCGTACGCAGAAGCAACCATGCCCAAACGTGAACCCTTCAGCATCGCATAGGCCACCATCGCCGTTCCGCTCGTCTCGAGATAATTTCGTGGCAAGTCGGGCTTGTCGACGATTTGAAACCACATGTTGTGTTCAGAATGAAGATGGGGCATCATCCCTTCAAGTAACTCGTCAAGGAGTTCCTTGAGCAGATTTTTCTGAGGTTGATGCTCAGGTTTTAGACACTCAAAAAGCTCGACGAGCGCCATCGCGAACCAACCGACGGATCTGCTCCAAACATTGGGCGAACGACCGCTTTCGGGATCTGCCCATTGCATTTGTCGTCGTTCATCATAGGCGTGCAAATACAATTTGCGCTCCGAGTCAAATAGATATCGACGTACGTTTTCTACTTGACGCATCGCATCATGCAGAACGTCATCGTCGTGGTCGCGCAATCCACATTGGACATAGAATATCTGTCCCATGTATATGCCATCCAACCATATTTGATAAGGGTACCTCAGTTTGTGCCAAAAACTTCCACTCGCCGTGCGCGGGTGGGTCAAAAGTTGTGTCTTGAGATGCGAAATGGCTTTTTCATAGCGCGGATCATCGAAATAATCCGTCGCAAACAAGAGC
>JAQVTV010000086.1 GCA_028699855.1 Candidatus Izemoplasmatales bacterium
GGTTTGCGAATGCGCCGCTACTCTCTCGTGGAATACTCTCAACGCATCGGCTATGTCACCGGTGATGTATAGGGAAGGGTCTTTTGGATCGTGACGTATGACTTTCACCGTGATGTCTTCAGTCATTCCATTCCTCCTTCAATCTCCGGCCATATCGATTTCTCTGGCCCATTCGGGTTTGTTCTTTCGGAGATTGTGTATCAAGTCGGCCAACGTATGATTGGCAAAGCAGTGGAAGTCTTCTTTGCCGTCCGTACCATATGCTTGAAAGAACGGAGCGCTATTGATAGGCTCGGCTACTTCGACAACCCTAAAGCCTTCGCCCTCATAAAGAACTTTCCTCACTTCGTATTGCGTCATTTTTTACCCTCCTCAATTCACATCTGACTGTGTGAGATATCTGTCTAAATCCTGCTTGAATTGCCTTTCAGCTGTGTCTTTTGAATACTAATCTCTTCGTGCTGTTTCGCTGTCGTCTTCCTCTTCGTGGGTAACGTCTTCCAGTTCGTCTGGCCATGCGCAGCACTCTTTTTCAGTTTCAATTTCCTTCAAGAGTTCTGGATTCTCGTAGATGTTGTCTAAAACCAACAGCCTTTCGGCTTCTGACAGCATAACGAGCGTTTGCAGATTGGAGTCAACTATCTTTTTGCCGCTATTGGTGAAAGTGTTGTCTCCTATCTCGCCCCACTGCCAGAAAACAATATCTCCCTCGTAAATCTCTTTTCCGTTGCAGTCGAGAAGCCCGGTTGACTGCATTAGCACAAAGTCATCAAGAAAATAAGGCTCTGATGTAGTGAACTTTCTTGAGGAGTCTGAAGCTGCCTCAACATAACTAATGATATAGTCCAAACCACCCGCATCTGAAAACTTATACGCGATACACACCACTTCCATCATCTGTTGCCTTGACTTTATCCACGCTCTAAACTTCGGTGTCATTTTTCATCCTCCTTCTCCTTGATTTCCCTTATCTCTCTCAGCTCGTCTTTTATGGAAGTCAACTCAATAAATATCCAAACCAGACCAGCAAAGCAAAAGAACGTTGCACACTCAAACCACGTCATCTTATTCCTCCTTTGGATATAGATGCAATCTTCTATCTTCGTTGCGGACTTCAACACCTTGAATAAGCCCCATTCTGGCATAATAAACTGCTGCGTGAGCCGCATCTTTTCCGTAAGGATAGAATCTAGACCTTATTCGTTTAGCCATTTCTACTGGCGTTATTCCGGGGTGTCTCTTTACAATATCTGTTACTTCCTTGCAGAAACCCTTGAATGGTGTCCAACGCTCCCCGGCGACGCAACCAGCTTGATTATTCTTAAGTCTAGGGTCAAGGCTCTTGAGCAGATCATTGAGATGCTTTTCTGGTACGTGCCTGTTTACTTTCGGGCTTTTCTTTATAGTCACGGAAGAGGAATGATCGATGTTTGCAAAGAATACGCCTATCCCATAGTTATCAAGAATCTCGTTAACCAGAAATGAGTTAACCGATGACTTTGACGATGGTGTTGGTATACAAATAGACACATAATGCGCCCACTTCAGGCGTTTAATAGCTTGTTCCAATAATTGAATGGATAGGCTCTTCTTCAATTCAACTATCCAAATCTTTCTACCCATAACACCCAAAATATCTGCTACGCCAGCGCCGCAAGACACTTCCTGATACACGTCCCAATGAAAAGATTCAAGATAATCTATGATTGGTTTAGCAAGGTCGGTTTCAGTCACCCTCCCCTCACCCTCCTAACCTGATGTCTCTTCACCCACTTCCTGTCGCTCAGGAAGTATTCGTAGCCCTTCCCGTTGTGCCTGAAGTTCAGAACCGTACACTTCTGGCCGTTGTGGATCACTTTCGTCCCGCGCTTAAGCAGCTTCGAATCTTCTATCGCTTGCAGTTCTGTATTCTCCATAGTCATCTCCTTCACATCCCCATAGCCCGGACTTTCTCGAACATCCGGGTGTAATTTTCTATGTCGTCGAGCGTCTCGCCCGCAGGTCCGAAAAACTCATCGGGATCGACACGAAGAGCCCATGCCAGCTTCTCGCACACGGCCCGTCTTGGGATGATGTGATTGCACTCTATCTTGGATAGATACACCTGCGTAACTCCCGCGCGAGAAGCCAGTTCGCGTTGCGTCAGACACTTCTCTTCTCTGATTGCCCTCAGCTTTTCGCCGTTGAAGTCGATCATTTCTCGCATTTGATCCCCTCCCTCATGCCTCCGAGAATTCAATTTCGACTCTCGGATTTTCTTTGTCGTGGCCCACCAGTTGAATTCTGGGCATGACATAGAAGTCATTCTCGTACACGAAGCCTTCCATGACATCCAACAGAATTTTGATCGTGTTGTGACTGTCTCTCCGACGGAGATCAGGCATATAGAACTTCATGTCGGCATACAGCCACGCTTCCTTCGTCATCCCCCATCCTTGATCGACGCACTGTTTGCGAGTCAAGAGCCCGGCTTCTGTAAACCAGGCTCTCGCTTTCGCGTCCATCGCACGTTTGGGACCGACGTACATATGATTCACGCTTGGAGGTATCGGCAACGTCAGCTTCATCAGAACGGCACCGCGTCATCGTCTGGCACCTCTAAGTCTCTAAGTGTGGAACCAGGCTCGTACTTACCGAACGCTTCTTCGTCAGTCATCTCACCGCCGCCATTCGCCGACTTCTTCGTCTCCATGAACCGGACGTTGTTTGCAATTACTTTCGCCGCCGTCTTCGTCTCGCCATTCTTTTCGTACTTCTCGATTCGAAGCTGGCCTTCCACGAGAACGAGCCTTCCTTTCACGAAGTAGCTGCCTATGAACTCGGCTGTCTTCCCAAACGCAACGACGTTCACAAAGTCAGTCTCGTCGTTTTTCCCCCTATCTACTGCGAGCGAAAACGACGCTATCTGAGTACCGCTGGCGGCAAACTTAATTTCCGGGTCCCGGGTGAGCCTGCCGATCAGGACCACGTGGTTATATGAGATTCCCATCTATCGCCCCTCCTCAAGTGAATATTTTCCATTTCGCAAACCACTCGAACCGAAGCCGTTCTCTCCGCGAGTGGTGTCGGTATTTGGTATCCCCTGAACGAGTTCAAGAGTCTCGTCTATCTTGATACATACTAGCTGTGCTATCCGATCGCCCTTCCTGAATCTGAGAACGTTCTCGCCGTAGTTCGCCATTTGAACCATGATTTCGCCGCGATAGTTGCGGTCGATCACGCCGCCCATAATCATGATTCCCATCTTTGCCAGACCCGACCTGCCCAGAACTTGCCCGTAAAGGCCAGGCTCGATTTCGACCCTGATTCCTGTTGGGACCACCTTGAAGTGTTTTGGAAGAACAACGAAGTCCTCCGCCGCCTTCAGGTCGATTCCCGCGTCTCCTTCGTGAGCGCGTTCCGGCCTGAGTTCGCCATCGAGATAGTAGATCCTCACTTCTTTTCCTCCCCTCCGACAATCACCCTGTCAGGATCAGTCTTGCGAATTTTCAGATACGCGTCGAGCATGCTTTCGGCTTCGACTTCCCTAAGTTCTACCTTCGAGCCTTGCTTAAGCTTGATGATGTATGTCACACTACACCTCCGATATAATCTGCCTTTCGGTATTGTACTTCAGGTGAATGGTCCCGAGCATCCCGTTTCGCTGCTTCGAGACAATGATTTCAAAGTCGTGCTCGGAGACTTCCTCGGTTTCGTCACCTTTCTTCTTTCGGCCTTTGGGTGCATAGAAGATTGGCCGGTAAACGAAGGCCACTATATCCGCATCTTGCTCGATGTTTCCCGACTCTCTGAGATTCGAGAGCCTGGGGCGACCGTCTTCGTTGTTCTCCGTGCGACGGTTGAGCTGGGAGCCTATGATGACAGGGATATTTAGCTCCATAGCGAGCTGTTTCAGGGTCCGAGTCATGATCCCGATCTCGGTATCTCTCGTTTCGCCGCCGGAGGTCCGCATAAGCTGGAGATAATCAACGAAAGCGACTTTGATTCCATAGAGCATATGCATCGTCTTGATGCTTGTAGCCACAGCCGAAAGTGTAGAGTTCCCGTTGTCAACGAAGAATATGGGCAGTTTTGCAAAGCTTGCAACGGCTTTCGAGAACTCGATGCGTTCTTCTTTTGTCAGATATTTCATCTCTTTCGCAAGCGATTTTCTGAAGAGTCTTTGTAGCAACCTATTCTGAATATCGACTGCCTTCATTTCCAGTGCTACGAAGCCGCTGGCTATTCCCCTTTGAGCCCATTCATATGCAAGCGAACCCATCAGCGCAGACTTCCCCATCCCCGGTTGCCCAGCCACAACTACCAGTTCTCCACCCATCAGGCCATTGAGAATGTCGTTCATTCTTCCATAAGGCCACTGGATGTCCCCGTATCTCCCCGCCCAGATTGACTCCGAACGGTCCATGTTTTCGTGCGACACGTCTTCAGATTTCTTGATCTGTAAAGACTTGGCCGCACCGCGCTGGAATCTCCAGACGTCCTCAAGGGCCTCGTCGGTCTCCATCTTTTCTTTCGATAGAAGCTCACCATTCTTCAGAAATATGTGAGCAAGTTTCATTCGTTGCGTGATTTTTTGAAACCGATCCACCAGCAATCCGGTAGTTTCACCGCTGGCTGGCGCTTCGTCCATTAGATCGACAGGCAGCCCCATGTTCATGATTTTCCGGTATATCATTACGTCGTCCTCGGCCAAACTGTCGCGGATGCAGAAGAATATTTTCTTTCCATCCTCGGAGAGATATATCGGATCGATTTCTTCGATGCGGTAGCGAACATCCGGAAATTCGATTATTCCCGCGAGCATTCCTTTCTCGGTTCGAGAATCGAAGGCTATCATGTCGTTGCCTCCCTTTCGGCTTTCCGGGTTTCAAGGTGCCGAAAATTCATGAATGCTTTCCAGTTGTCTTCACTATTGGAAATTTTCAAAGCGTATAGGTGAGGAGTATTGGCAGTGAGAATCTTCTCTTTGTTATTCTCGACGGTCCACAGAATGTATTGCCATGTGATCTTGTCTTTCGCGTCTTTGAATAGCGGAGCTACAACTTTTTTGAAGGTTTGATCGCCGTATTTATCCCAGAAGAGCTCGGCCACTCTATTCATGTAATTCTTTTTTGCCCGTTCCGCTTCTGGGATATTTTCAAAAGGGACGTCGTCAGACGTAAGGTCTTGCTCCTTAAAGATCTTTAGATCTTTAAGATCTTTAAGATCTTTAAGATC
>JAQVTV010000087.1 GCA_028699855.1 Candidatus Izemoplasmatales bacterium
GATCTACCACAACTGATGCCATGGTTAGGGGATCGCGTCTATGGCGGAAAAGGCGCGGACTATATCAAATGGATCGTAGAAGAACTGATGCCCGATATCCAGGCCTCATATCCGATCGATCCGAGCTGTATCAGCCTTGCCGGTTCGTCCATGGGCGGCTATATCTCGCTTTATGGCGGGTTCAAGTATCCTGATGTCTTTTCCCATGTGGGCTGTTTCTCTCCCGCGGTCTGGTTCAACGAAACGCGATTGTCCGATTTCATCCAAACGCATTTTGCCTCACATCTGGCGCTCTATCTCGACATGGGCACAGATGAGACGAGCAATCCCGAGGTGGATGATTTTCCGAGGATCTATCTCGATGGTTATGTGCACATCAGGAGCCTATTGATGCGGATGGGCAGCGAACGGTTGATGGCCATGACTTTTCTAAACCACACGCATTCGGAGACGATGTGGGCGAAACGTTTTCCGCTCTTTCTCTCATGGCTGAACGATAATCGATGACTTCACTGAATACCGGAAATATCACTGACATTGAAGCGATGATTTGCCTTATAAGGCGAGATTGTCGTTTTTTTCTTTTCCGGCACATGCAAAAGTTGGATTAAGCGATACTGTCTTATGTCGAAACGTTTCTTTTATTCACTGAATATGGTAAAATAGAGACACAAAGCGTCTATTCCTTAACTGTTTTTGGAGGGACCATGAAGACTCATCCAGCACCTTCTCATTCAACCTCGTTATCACATCCTATCATGATCGGCAACTACCGTTTTACCGCCATAACTTCAAGACTGTTAAGAATCGAATTTTCTTTGACAGGACATTTTCGCGACCAGAATACACAAATCGTGATCAATCGTGATTTTGAAGTAGTGAATATCCAAAAACAAGAAACATCAGAAGCCGTGATGATTGAATCGGATCATTGGGTTTTGTCGTTGTATGACGCCCACACATTTTCGTCTGTGGCAGGTACGCTCAAGCTTAAGGAAATGGCCTCGTCCTGGCATTTCGGGGAAGTCGTGGAAACACTCAAAGGTACCAGCAGGACGCTTGACCAGAAATCGGGAAAAACCCATCTTTCTGAAGGCGTCATCTCCAAATCGGGAATCGCTATTCTCGATGACAGCCGATCTCTGACACTGGATGATTCAAACTGGCCGGTAAAGGATTCCTTTGCGGAGGTCGATCTCTACGTCTTTGGCTATGGCCATGACTATGATGCAGCTCTTCGTGATTATTACCGATTGACGGGACGCCAGCCACTCATTCCCCGCTATGTATTAGGTAATATCTGGAGCAAGTACTGGCCGTATCATGACCATGAACTCTTGGCGGTCATTCACAAGTTCAATGAATTGAAGATACCTTTATCGGTCTTGGTCGTCGACATGGATTGGCATTTGACCGAAATCAAAGGCCTGCAGGATTACTGGGGTGGATGGACCGGTTACACCGTGAACAAGGAATACTTTCCCGATCTACAAGCCTTCATCCGGAAAGTCCATGATCAGGGGTTGAAGGTCACCTTCAATCTCCATCCCGCCGGAGGCGTCAAAGCCTATGAAGATCAATATGCCTCTTTTTGCCAAGAACTCGGGATCAATCCTGAATCCCAAGAGCCGATACCTTTCGCGAGCGATGACAGAAGCCATATGGAAGCCTACTTCAAAATCTTGCTCAGGCCTTACGAGGAGATGGGCGTCGATTTCTGGTGGATCGACTGGCAACAAGGCGCGACTTCCAATACCACAGGAATCGACCCCTTGTGGATTCTGAACCATCTTCATTTTCATGATATGGCTAAGCAAGGTCCAAAAAGGCCTTTGATCCTTTCCAGATGGGCGGGTCCGGGTTCTCAACGTTATCCGATCGGATTTTCCGGAGACGCGATCACGTCTTGGGAAAGCCTTGCCTTCCAGCCATATTTCACCGCCACCGCCGCCAATATCGGCTACACCTTGTGGTCGCACGATATCGGCGGGCACTTCGAAGGCATATCCGATCCCGAACTCTATACGAGATGGATCCAGTTCGGTATTTTCAGCCCGATCATGAGGATGCACTCCACGAGAAGCGGTCTCGCGGCTCGAGAACCCTGGCGACATGACTTGGGGATCAGATCGATCATCAGTCACTGGCTGAGGTTTCGCCACCAACTGATTCCTTATCTGTACACCGCTTACTATCATAACTTCCTAAGCGGCATCCCGGCGATCAAGCCCCTTTACTATGAATACCCCGAGACACATCACGCCTACCTTGCTCATAACGCCTATTTTTTCGGCAGCGAGCTGATCGCCTGGTTTGTGACGCAGCCCATTTCAAAAGTGAGTAAACGTGCCTCTGTGAAGACCTGGCTTCCACCCGGAGAATGGGTCGATATCTTCACGAAAGAACAGTATAATGGCGGATCATTTGTCCGCTATCTCGCCCTCGATCAAATGAGCGTCTATGCCAAACGAGGAGCGATCATCCCGTTGGCGGCGGACAATCTCGATGCAAATCGCAATCCCGATACCTTAAAGATCTTGGTCGTTCCCGGAGCATCGGGAGAATACCGCCTGTATGAAGACGATGGAATGACAGATGCCTATCTTGATGGTGATCATTTCATGACGCGTTTCACACAAGAATCCACGGAAGACAGTCTGACATTCACCATCGAACCAAGCAAAGAACCCAAGGGATACATGCCTCAGGAAAGGACCTACCTCATCACCGTCTTGAACCGGCAACTGAAAAACCTCAATCCACATATGGAGAATCAGGACGATTGCTTTGTGATTAGGGTAACCTTGGATATGAACGAGGAGTACCGATGCCAGGTGAAAACGACAATGATCGATCCCAATCTGGCCCTTTACCGCGAGTTGGACCGCTTTCTCACCGACTGGGTCGCACCGTTATCAGTCAAGGAGACGATCGCGCGCTCGTTTCATACAGTATCCAAAAAGAAAACGATCAAAGCCAGTTATGATGACTCCGTGGATGAAGTCCAAGCCGTCTTTGACCGTTTCCTTGCAAGATTGAAAATCACCAGTAGAAAGCGGAGTGTCTCACGATGATCCATGAACTTTTGAAACAGATGACGATCAAAGAGAAAATCGGGCAACTTGCGCTCCTGTCGCCATTCTTTCTGATCGAGGAGCTATCGAAAGAAGCAGCCGGCCCGATTAAAGAACTCGACCTAGATGAGGAGAAGATCTTTTCGATCGGTTCGATCCTTGGCGTGAGAGACGCCAAGGAGATGATTGCCATTCAAGAGCGCTACCTCAAAAAGAGTCGGCTCAAGATTCCTTTGATCTTCATGGGAGATGTCATCCATGGATATAAGACTATTTTTCCCGTGCCCCTTGCACTCGCTGCTTCCTTTGATCCGGAGAATGCGCGAGTGACAGCCCAAATTAGCGCAAAAGAAGCCAATGTCTCAGGACTGCACCTTTCGTTCTCGCCGATGGCTGATTTCGTGAGGGATCCTCGTTGGGGTCGGGTTGTCGAGAGTTTCGGTGAAAGCACATATCTTTTGGCAGAATGCGCGAAGGCGATGGTTGAAGGTTACCAGAAAGAACAGCCAGGCGGCGAGAAACTCGGAGCATGCGTCAAACATTATGCCGCATACGGCGCGGCCGAAGGCGGACGCGACTACAATACCGTCGATGTTTCACGACTGTTTCTCCATAACTATTCTCTAAGCGGATATCGCGCCTCCGTCAAAGCGGATGTCAAAGCGATGATGACCGCGTTCAACGTCTTCGAGGGTGTTCCCTGTACGATCAACACGTACTTGCTCCGGGATGTGCTTCGCACGGATTGGGGTTTTGAAGGCGTCACTATTTCCGATTATTTCTCATTAGGCGAGTCGATTAGGCACGGTGTGAGCGAAAACGCAAGAGATGCCGCCACGAAGGGACTGATGGCAGGTCTGGACATCGAAATGGTTTCCGTGTGTTATCTCAACCACATGGAAGAACTGATCAAGAGCGGCGAAGTGCCGATGTCACTTTTGGATGAGGCGGTGTTGAGAGTACTGAAATTGAAGGATGATTTAGGGCTCTTCAAGAATCCCTTCATCGGCGCATCAGCAGAAAAAGAGGCCGCATATCTGCTTCATCCGGATCATCTTGATCTGAGCGAGAAGGTGTCAAGGGAATCAATCGTGCTTCTGAAGAACACGGGAGTCCTTCCCCTTTCAACGCATAACAAGGTGGCCTTGATCGGTCCATTTGTCACAAACACACGCACAAACGGTCCTTGGAGCTGGCACGGCTACAATGATCATAACATGTCGCTTCTTGAAGTGTTTCAGCGCGGTGAACTCGAAGTGACGTTCGCCAAAGCCGGTTCCAGTCCGGAAGACTACTCCAAAGATGACTACGAAATCCTGCATGAGGCCGATGTCATCATTCTCTATCTCGGTGAAGACCGCCAACGTTCGGGTGAGGCCCATTCCCTCACCGATATCAGTCTTCCCGAAAATCAGATTTCTCTTTTTGAAAGCGTCAGGAAACTCGGAAAACCTTGCGTCGTTCTCCTCCAAAACGGCAGGCCGATGGTGCTCGAGGGAATCCTTGATGCGGAAGCGATTGTCGCATGTTGGTTCCTCGGTTCCCGTTCATCCGAGGCGATCTATGCCACTTTGATCGGTGAAAACAACCCTTCGGGGAAGTTGCCGATGTCCTTTCCGATCAATACCGGTCAAATTCCCGTTTACCATGATTACCTGCCTACGGGTCGTCCCGTAAGTGATTGCTTGCGTCCAGGAGAATATGAAAGCCATTATCTCGATCAACCGAACGAGCCGCGGTTCAAGTTCGCCCACGGCATGTCCTATTCCCGCTTTCTGGTTTCGAACCTGAAACTTGACAAAACCCGAATCACGGCCGCTGAAACATTGTTACTCAGCGTTGAGATGAAGAATGAAGGGCCTTACCCGGGCAAAGACACAATCCTTGTGTTCATCACTGACCACTTTGCACAGATCAGCCGTCCGGTGATCCAACTCGTCAAAAGCAAAAAAATGATGCTCAAGACACATGAAACAGTGGTCGTCGAGTTTGAACTCACTCCCGATGATCTGGGGTACTATCTCGCGGATGGTTCCAAGATTTATGATAAGGGCGACTTTACTGTCCACGTCGGCACAAATCTTGATCACTTGCTGAGTGCGAAGTTTACGTTGATCTAGTGTCAACCCATAAGAAAAGAGG
>JAQVTV010000088.1 GCA_028699855.1 Candidatus Izemoplasmatales bacterium
GCTGGGTCTGGGCATTCGTGAGGAAAACGTGAAATTTTATAACCACCCGCAGGAAAAACTCTCTTTCTATTCCAATGCGACTACCGATATTCTCTATCGTTATCCATGGGGTTTCGACGAGTTGTGGGGCATCGCTTCGAGAACCGATTACGATTTGAAACGCCACATGGAATTCACTTCTGAATCGCTGGAATACCTCGATCCGGAAACCAACGAGAAGTACGTTCCTTACGTCATCGAGCCCTCTCTGGGCGTGGAGCGGCTGTTATTGGCCATCCTTTTCGACGCATTGACGGAAGAAGAATTATCCGGAGGCGAAGAGACGCGGACACTCTTGAAGATCGACCCGCGTTTGGCTCCGTATGAAGTGGCGGTATTGCCGCTCATCAAGAAGTATCACGCCGAGAAGGCCGAAGCCGTCTACTTGGATGTCATCAAGCATTTTCGCGCCGTAACCGATGATACGGGAAACATCGGACGAAGATATCGTCGTCAAGATGCGATCGGCACACCCTATTCTGTGACCATCGACAACGACACATTGGAAAACGATACGGTGACGATTCGCTTCCGCGATTCGATGGAACAGATTCGCGTTCCCATCGATCGACTGGTTCAAGAAATCAAGAATTTGTCACACTGAGAAAGAAGGTGTCCACATGCCCAAAATCAGCCCAAGTACGGTTGAAGAGATCAAGCGCACGGCTGATATTTTGGACGTTGTGAGCGAGTATGTCTCACTCCAGCCAGCAGGCAAGAACTATAAAGGCTTGTGTCCCTTCCACAACGAGAAAACACCCTCATTTTTTGTCTCCAAGGAACGAAATCTTTTCCAATGCTTTGGCTGTGGGGAAAAGGGTGATTCGATCAAGTTCATCCAAAAGTTCAAGAATCTAACCTATGTCGACAGTTTGCGCTTTTTGGCGGATAAATACCACATCACGATCGATACGACAGGCGATGCGAGAGAAATCGATTCACGTGATCGTTATTACGAAATCAATGAAGCCGCGATGACGTACTACATGCTCAATCTCACGAATTTGGAAAAGGGTCAGAAAGCACTTCAATACATGCAAAATCGCGGGCTCGACATCCATACGATTCAATATTTCGATATCGGCTATGCCCCGAGTGGCGGGAGCGACTTGTATCAACACCTCCAACAGAAATACACCGAGATCGATTTGTTAACGATTGGTTTGATCGGCAAGAATGAAGCGGGGCACTATTACGACATGTTTCGGGATCGGATCATGTTTCCGATCAAGAATGAACGCGGACGTGTGGTCGGCTTCAGCGGCAGAATCTATCATGAGAATGCGCATGAAAGCAAGTACGTGAACTCAGCGTACAACGAGATTTTCATCAAAGGCGAAATCCTGTATAATCTCGATCGGGCCCAACCGTTCATCCTCCAATCGAAACGCGTGGTGTTGTACGAAGGTTTCATGGATGTCATCGCCTCAATCAAGGCGGGCGTCCAAGAAGCCGTCTGTTCGATGGGAACGGCTCTGACCAGCCAACATGCACGGTTGCTCAAACAGTACACGCCAAAAGTGATCATGTGCTACGACGGTGATTCCGCCGGATTTGAAGCGGCGTATCGCGCGATTCCGATTTTGCAAAAGGCAGAACTGGAAGTCACGATCGTCGTGCTTCCTGAAGGACTTGACCCCGACGATTACCAAAAAAAATACTCGGCGAAAGCCTTTCAAGATTATCTCAACACCCATGAGATCGACACGTATGAGTTTTTCTATCTCCACATGAAAAGCGGCTATGATTTGAGCAAGCCTGCCCAAATCGAGGCGTTGAAAAATCGTGTGTTCAATTTTTTGAGAGAGACCAACTCCCAAACAATTGCCGAGATCTATCTCCAACATCTCGTCAGTGATCTCCACATCTCGTTCGAGGCTATCAAAAGCGATTTCGACGCTTTTCTCCTGGCACAAGCGATTACCATCTCAATCAAAGAAAAAAAATCCACGCCCAAGTATACGGGCGTCATCAACCGCTTCCAAAGCGCGGAGGAAGGGCTGGTCAACTATTTCTGTTGCACAGAAGAGTTCCGCCAGAAGATTCTCGATGAACTGACGATGCCCTTTGCCCTAGACGACATGAACTATGAGCTGATCGTCAACATCCAAGACATTCTCGAACAGGATCCCACGCTTCTCACGAAAGAAAGGATCTTGAACAAGACGACAAGTCAAGCGCGACGCGCGCTCCTTGAGAAGCGCTTCTACGCCGATGACTACGTCTACACGATCCACGAGCTGGATGATCTGATCCATACCATCAAACTGAGGAACATCGAGCACACGATCAAGCGATTGGAATCAGAGCGGGACTTGCTCGATTCGGAAAAAGACCGTCAAATATTTCTCGAGTTGTCGAATCAAATCAAGCAACTGAGGCTAAAAATCTTGCATTTGAAAGAAAGAAAGGAAAACAATGGAAAAAAAGGAAATCATCGATCGGCTTATTAAGCAACACGAGGAACACGGTTTTCTCCAAACAGATGACATCAAAAAACTGGTCGCCGACGACCAGACTTTGTTGGACGAAATCTTGACCGAGTTGGAGAGCGAAGGAATCTATCCCGATGAGGAGCATATTCTGGATGAAGTCGAAAACTACATCGATGACGGTGAGGAAATCGAAGCGGAAGAACTCGCATCGGAACAAGAAGAAGACGATTTCGTCGACCTAGATGAGCTTTCGGATGAGGACATCCAAGTCGAGGAGCTGATCGATTTTGACTATGCCAAGGAAATCGAAGAAGAATTGATGCTGGAAAAGCAGTTCGATTCCTCTCAGGCGATCAAAGTCGATGACCCCGTCCGGATGTATCTGAAAGAGATCGGTCGCGTGGAATTGTTGAACAGCGATGACGAGTACGAACTCGCTACTTTGATCAGTCGCGCCCGAAAAGCCCGTGAGACCTATGGAGAAAATGTCAAGAACGGTATCTCGATGTCTTCCGAGGAACTTGCCGAGTTTGATGAACTCTTCAAACGAGGCGAATTCAGCGAAAAGAAGCTCGTGGAAGCCAATTTGCGCCTCGTCGTGTCCATCGCCAAACGCTATGTGGGCAGAGGCATGCAGTTTCTCGATTTGATCCAGGAAGGCAATATGGGCTTGATGAAAGCCGTCTACAAGTTTGACCACACCAAAGGCTTTAAGTTTTCCACGTATGCGACATGGTGGATCCGTCAGGCGATCACGCGTGCCATCGCCGACCAAGCGCGGACGATTCGGATTCCGGTGCATATGGTGGAAACCATCAATAAACTCGTCCGTACACAGCGAACGCTCACACAGAAACTCAAACGCGAACCCCATCCGGACGAAGTCGCTGCTGAGATGAAAATATCCGTAGACAAAGTCCAAATCATCCAGAAAGTGGCCCAGGAGCCGATTTCTTTGGAATCGCCTGTCGGCGAGGAAGAGGATTCATCGCTCGGAGACTTCATTCCCGATCCCGATACCTTGACTCCCTATGAATTCACATCCAAAGAGATGTTAAAGCGGGAACTCGATGCGGTGTTGGAAACCTTGACGGACAGAGAAGAAAAAGTGCTGCGCATGCGGTTCGGTCTTTTGGACGGGAGAACCCGGACGCTGGAAGAGGTGGGCAAGGAATTCGGTGTCACGCGTGAACGCATCCGGCAAATCGAAGCCAAAGCTTTGCGGAAACTCCGTCATCCCTCCCGAAGTAAAAAACTGAAAGATTTCACAAGTGGAAAACAATGAGCGCCCTATCCCTTCGCCTGAATCAGGCATTGATCCGACTCAAAGGATTCCATACCTTGATCGATATCGGAACGGATCACGCACTCTTACCGATCGAGGCTATTCGCATGGGCTATATTCAACGGGCCATCGCCGTCGATAACAAGCAGAAACCGCTTGACAATGCCAAGAAGAACATCGTCAAAGCCCGCCTTGAAGGCGCGATTGATGTGTGTCTTTCCGATGGGTTTGATCAAGTTGAAGCCACGTTTGATGTCGTCACGATCCTGGGGATGGGCGGACATCTAATCAATGATATCTTGATGCGGGCAAAATTTTCTCAACCCGTGCGGCTGATCCTCGCACCCAACAAGGATGCGGATGTGGTCCGGATATGGCTTGAGGAAAACCACTATCAGATCATCGACGAGTCATTGATCATCGACAAGCGCGTCTTTTACCAATTGATTGTTGCTGAAGCGGGAGAAATGCGACTGTCTCCGATCGAACGCGAGTTCGGTCCCATCGTCCTGAAACGCCCCAACGGCACCTTTAACGACTATATCCACACGTTGATTCGCCAACAGGAGCATGCGCTTAAAAACGTCAAACAAGGCGATGAAAAAGATAAAATCACCGCTCGGATCCAAGTCCTCAAAGGAGTGATTCAATGAACCGCATCGATGTCACGCGTTTTCTTGAAAGCCTCTATCCACCACACCTTGCCTATGATTGGGATAACATCGGCCTTCAAGTCGGAAGCTTGAACAAACCGTTGAAACGTGTGCTAATCACCTTGGATGTCACAAGAAGCGTGGTCAAGGAAGCGATCGAAAAACGCATCGATTTGCTCATCTCGCATCATCCGCTCATCTTTCAGCCGATCCATAACATTCTGTTCGATACGCCGAGAGGCGCTTTGATCAAGAATCTCGTCAAGCATGATATCGCGCTTTTCAGCATGCATACGAACTTTGATCGGGCCGATGGCGGCATGAACGACATTCTTGCAAGGAAAATCGGCATCAAGGATGCAAAACTGCTCGACGAGACCTATGAGATCGGCCGCTATGGTGCCATCGAACCGACGACCATCAAAGAATTGGTCGCGATGGTGAAAGAAGTACTGGAACTCGACCATGTACGCCTGATCGGAGATGAGACACGCGAGGTCAGTGTCGTCGGCATATCCGGTGGCAGTGGCCAGCAACATATCATCCCGGCGCAACGCAAAGGCTGCGACGTCTTCCTGACCGGCGATATCTCCTATCATCAGGCGATCGATGCCTTGCAGATGGGCTTCCCCCTGGTCGATATCGGTCATACCGCAGAAAAAGTCTTTGTCGAAGCGGTGTTCGACGTCTTGAGGGAACAATTTCCCGAACTCGACATCGCGAAATCGGGTATCGATACCAACCCCTATCAAACCCTGTGAAG
>JAQVTV010000089.1 GCA_028699855.1 Candidatus Izemoplasmatales bacterium
GTGAATCCATTTTGATCGCTGAAGGAAAAAAAGCTGCGAACATCCTTGAAGCCGAAGGTGAAAAGGCCGCTGCGATTCTTCGTGCCGAAGCCAAAAAAGAAGCTGCGATTCGTGAAGCCGAAGGTCAAGCCGAAGCAATCATCAAAGTGCAAAACGCGACCGCACGCGGTATCGAACTTGTCAAGGAAGCCAAAGCGGACCAAGCAGTATTGACCCTTGAAGCGTACAAAGCGATGGAACGCGTCGCCTCAGGACAAGCGACCAAAATCATCATTCCTTCGGAAATGCAAGGTGTGGTTGGCCTCGCAAGCGGATTGGTCGAAGCTCTGAAAGACACGCCCAAAAAGTAATTTCATTTCCCTATCATTCTCAGGAGCCGTGACGACACGAAGATCATTCATCTTCTTCCTCGTTGCGGCTCCTTTGCTTTTAGGTGCATTATCATTTATAATAGTAATGAAAATGTCGGTCCACACGACTTCGTTTGTCAACTCTATTGCATTAGGTGACCTCATATGCGGCTGATTCAGTTTGTGAAAAGAAACATGGTTCTGACCCTCGTTTTTGTGATTCTCTTGATTCTGGCTTTCGTCTTTGATCGCCCAGAAGCCATCTATCGAGGATACATCAACATTCTCCAAAGTCCCAGCGTATTGATTTCTGATTATATATTGATCGGCGGGCTCGGCGCAACGCTCTTTAACGCCGCGACCGTCCTGATGTTTAACCTGGTGATGATCAAGAAACTCAACATCTCCATGTCCGGACCGGTATTTGCCGGCATTCTCACCATTGCCGGATTTTCTTTCTTCGGAAAAAACATATTCAATACCTTACCCATCTACTTGGGAATCTATTTGTTTTCCAAAGCTCAGAAACTCGAATTCCGTTCATTCATCATCGTGACGCTGTTCTCAACCGGGATTTCTCCCCTCGTCAGTTTTCTGATCTTTGGCACGTCTTGGCCGTTGTATTTTGGCATTCCCGCGGGAATCATCGCGGGTGTGATCGCCGGCTTCATTCTGCCTGCGCTTTCCGCGCACACCATGCGTTTCCACCGAGGATACAACCTCTATAATATCGGCTTTGCCCTAGGTATCCTGTCGATGTTGTTCGCGGTCATTTTTCACAGTCTCAATATCGACTTGAATGTCGGCGGCCCCACCAGTGAACAATACCACATCGAACTTGTGTGGATCAGTTTGGGATTATCAGCGCTGTTCATGATCATCGGGCTGGTACTCGATCGCAAACTGCTTTTG
Source organism: Candidatus Izemoplasmatales bacterium (assembly GCA_028699855.1). Taxonomy (GTDB): domain Bacteria; phylum Bacillota_I; class Bacilli_A; order Izemoplasmatales; family Hujiaoplasmataceae; genus JAAYZB01. Next base: position 1,263 of record JAQVTV010000089.1, read on the forward strand.
CGCTATCCCGCCCTCATGAAGCAAAGCGGTCGTCTGGTCAGTGATTTCGTCAAAGATTTCGGCAAGCCCCTTGCCTTTTTCAACGTCGGTGTCATGGGCTTGCTTTCTGTCGGCGTGTTATTGGTGCTTGGTCTCAAATTGAATGGTCCCGTCATGGGCGGCATATTGACCGTCATGGGTTTTGGTGCCTTTGGCAAACACCCCCGAAATTCCCTCCCCGTCATCTTCGGAGCCTGGTTGGGCGTGGTCATAACAAATTATAGTTTTGACAGCGTCGGCATGGTCACCGCACTTTTGTTTGTGACGGCAGTCGCCCCGATTTCCGGACGTTATGGTATCATTATCGGTGTCATCGCCGGATTCCTCCATATACTCATCACGCCGCTTGCCTATGTCTTCCAAGGCGGATTCGACCTTTACAACAACGGCTTCGCCGCGGGGTTTGTCGCGGCGCTCATGATTCCTTTTCTTGAAATGATAATCAAAGATAAAAAGGAGGAACAACATGAATAGACTCGAAGCGAAAGTCAATGCCAAAATCATCCAACAACTGAGTTTTTTTCTGATGACGAACCGCGTCAAAGATTTTCACATCCACGTTCAGCCCACCGATAACGGCGTGCAGTTCTTGATTTCATCAAAGGACATCTCCCGGGAACTGCTTGACTACATGATGGAAAAGGCGAACAAAAAACGCGAACTTGAAGTCGAAATCTATGGGTTCGAATTATTGGGCGACGAAAGCGCACACAACGAGCTCGATGTGTTGGGCGCCTTTATCGACCGTATGGAAACCTACACTGAAAAAGACATCCATCACCTGATCATTACTCGCACCTATCCTTATAAAGAATAATCCTCAACGCTTTGAACCACAAACAAGTTCGGGCAAAACGAAGTGTTCATCCTTCATTTTGCCCGAACCTTTTTTATGGATTGTCTTCAATCGCGATAGATCTCAAATGTTTCCAAGACTTCCACATCGATGACTTCATATAGTGTCGCATCCGCCGTACGCACCACATATGAGACGACTTCAATCCGCTCTTCGCTGACATTCACATAAGAGATGACCGATTGTGGATCAATATACCGGTAGTGTACCGATATCCCCGATGATCTTTGTCCTCCGTAGAACTTTGTGGCCGTCGTATTTCCGGTCAGATAGGTCACTCCTGTGCCTTGAGGATATTGGTTGAAATGGGGCGATTCGGGTTCTTCTGATATCGCCAACGATCCGAGATGATAATCATCGTGACCAGAAAAATCCACCATCTGTCCTTCCCAATAGATTGCACGGGAATATTGGTGGTCATGCCCCGCCAATACCAAATCCACACCATACTCTTCAAAGATGGGAACCAATTGTTCTCGAACCCGGTATGTATCGTAGGACAGACTATACGGCCCTCGATGCAACATCACGATGGTCCATGGCAACGTGTTGTTTTCCAGGTCATGATGCAACCAAGTCTTCAAGATTTCGCCATTGGCCACATCATAGACCGGACAAGTCGTGGTCCCATCACAGAACATTTCCGTGTTGATGATCACGAAGTGTACCGATCCATAGTCGAAACTATAGGTTTTTCCTTGGTCATAGTCTTCAAGTCGGAGATCGCCCTCAAGTTCCGTGAAAGGACCATAGGTCGGTCCGTTGGTCGGAAGATGTAAATATCCATCGTATTCCATGCTTTGGATGCGTTCTTTGAAAAATCCCGCTCCATCATGGTTTCCCGCAGTGGCGGCCATGGGTTTCGCATACGAAAAGACGGATGAGTATTTCAGGAAAGAATCCCATTGACTTCTGGTGTCCGCATCATTGATCATATCACCGGGAAACATCACAAAATCAAAATCCCTTTGGGTATGTTCCATGACGGATACCACATTATAGGCATATATGCGATAGCCGTAATCCCAATTTTCCTGTGCGTCCGACAAAAACAAGAAAGTGAAGTCATCTCGATCAGGAACGGGCATCGTGAATTGGTACAAGGGACTCAACACGCTTGAATCGGTATTTGTCACGCGATACATGTATGTGGCTCCCGGAGTCAGGTCCGAAAGGGTTGCGCCAAACAAATACACAACTCTACGACCGATATTTCTGGTTTTATCGATTGCTTTGATCCGCGTAAAATCCGTTTCTCCATCCAAAGCATATTCGACATACCCTTCGGTTGCATCGGGCATTTCAAAATTGATCGCCATGGATGTCATGGGGTTCTCGGTCATGAATAACGCGATGCGGTAGGGGTTTTCCAATTGCGACACGATGCGCTCGAGCTCAGACAATTCTGTGATGGTGGTCGTAGGCTCCGTGGTGGGGATGGTCGTCAACACCGTTGACGCCGGGGCTTGGGTGGTAAGGGTCGTCAATATCGTTGAAGTCTGGGGCAAAGTGGATATGGGGTGGGTGGTAGCGGGGGTAGTGATGTCGTTACATGAAACAAGCAAGAACAGACATCCCGCGATGATGAATATCAAAACTTTTTTCATTTAGCCACACTCCTTGTGGGTGGATTCGATCGATTAGAACTCACAGTTCTTCGGCGTTCTCGGGAAAGGGATCACATCGCGAATGTTATCGATTCCCGTCACATACATCACCATGCGTTCGAGGCCCATACCGAATCCGGCATGAGGTGCGCCGCCGAATTTTCTGAGATCGAGATACCATTGTAGTTCCTTCTCGTCGACATGCATCTCGCGCATGCGTTCGTACAGCACATCAAGTCGTTCCTCGCGCTGCGATCCGCCAATGAGTTCTCCCGCACCCGGAACGAGCAAATCCATCGCCGCGACTGTGCGTGTGTCTTTGTTCAAACGCATGTAAAAAGCTTTGATCTCTTTCGGCCAGTCAATCACGAATAGCGGACCGTCAAAGTGTTTTGTCAGATATTTTTCATGTTCCGTGGCGAGGTCTTTACCATGTTGAGGTTTGTTTTCAAACGGCTGTTTTGCCTCAAGCAGGATGTCAATCGCTCGATGATGCGTCACTACCTGGAATGGCGAATGCAGCACTTTGTCGAGTTTCTCGATCAACCCTTTTTCGACAAACCGGTCGCAGAACTCAAGCTCCGCGGAGCATTCGCTCTTCAACGTCCGAATAATGGATTTGACCATTTGTTCTGCCACTTTCATATCTTGTTTCAAGTCTGCGAACGCCATCTCCGGTTCGATCATCCAAAATTCCGAAGCGTGCCGTTGGGTGTTGGAGTTTTCTGCGCGAAAGGTCGGTCCAAAGGTATACACGTTCCGGAAAGCCAAAGCATACGCCTCTGCCTGAAGCTGTCCTGAAACCGTGAGATTCGTTGGTTTCCCGAAAAAATCCTTATGATAATCGATGGCTTTGACGCCTTGTGCGCACAACGCTTCATAATCAAAGGTCGTCACGCGAAACATTTCGCCGGCACCCTCAGCGTCCGACCCCGTGATGATGGGCGTATGGACGTAGACATAGCCCTTCTTCTGGAAGAACTGGTGAATCGCATGAGAGGTGACTGAACGGATCCGAAACACCGCTTGAAACAAGTTGGTTCGCATACGTAAATGCGCGTTTTCGCGAAGGAATTCTCGCGTGTGTCGCTTCGGTTGTATGGGATAATTTTCCGGACTGTCGCCGATTTGCCGGATGATGGTGGCTTTGATTTCAAAAGGCTGGGGCATCGTTGGTGTCAAAATCAAGATGCCCGTGACTTTGATGGCTGCACCAACGCGGTATTTTTGCACATCGCGAAAATGGTCAATCCCTGTTTCCTCGTATACCACTTGTACGGTTTGAAAACAACTGCCATCATGCAAATCGATGAACCCAAACTCTTTTTGGGCGCGATTATTGCGAATCCACCCCTTCAAAGTGATGGTCCGATCCGTTCTCTT
>JAQVTV010000002.1 GCA_028699855.1 Candidatus Izemoplasmatales bacterium
GACCGTTTGCGAGCTGATCAATCATATATTTCAGTTCCTGATACTTGACATACTTTCCCGAGAACAGCATCGCATTGTATCGGTGATGCAACTGGACAGATTCACTTAGCATTTCATACATGGATCCATGAATATTCATCTGTACATTCTCCTTCAACTAGATTCGATAACCCAATAGATACATCACACCTAATATCACCACGAACAATACGACCTGATGCAGGACGAAAATCACAAACGCTTTGCGCCCCGCCCAGTTGACCGGCGCACTCCATTTTCTAGCCAGACCCGGCAACAGAGATTGTTTGTTCGGATACATCCACCTGCCAAGCGCAGAGCCGATCATGATCGCCCCCGCAAACGGAGCGATCGGGAAGTAATCGGCACCAAACCCGCGATAGCCGAACATCATCAAGAAGAATCTGCCAAACGTCAAGCGGTCATAATAGGGGTTGTTCTGGATGCGAAAATGAAGACCGATGGCTAGGATCGCACAACCGATGACGAGCATGAAAATATCGTTGTTCCAGATTTTTCTTATAAGATATGTCAAGAGGGTCCCCACCGCATAGAGATGGATAATGCCGAAATAGGTCGCGAAGCGCATCGCGCCCGAAGAGATGATTTCGGCAGATATCGTGACCGCGGAGATGAGCAACGCGAAAATAAGAAATTTCAAACCTCTTATAAAATTGTTCTTGCTCATATTGAAACTGATGCCGGAAATAAAGAGAAAGAGCCCGACGAAGACATAGTGTCCTCCGGCACGGAGATCAGAGTTCCAATACATGACGCCTAAGGCGTGCAACGATTTGATGAACTCATGATCGACTTGGGCATAATTGCTGAACCAAGATGGCATCAGCATCAAATCGAACATCAAATGGTCAAAGACCATCATGATGATGGCAAAGCCTCGGAAAAAGTCCAATTCCCAAATTCGCTTAGTCATTTTTGTGTCCATATGCTCACCTAACATGTGAATTTGTCCCTATTATATCAAATTTTTCGGTTTTGTGCGATTCATAACGTTAAATCCCAATAATTGCACCTCAATCAGCGTATATTATATGAATCTTGTTCAACGTTCGCATCACGTCTTCATGATTATGCTATAATAATCACGTTAGGCGGTGAAACGATGGAACACGATTTTGAAACCTTGGTCGAGCGTTTGAAACAACGCGACGAATCGGCTTTCAACCAGATCTACGCACAAACCCACCGAGGCGTTTTTTCAATGATCGCCTCGATTGTCCACACCCGTGAGGACGTCGAAGACCTCATGCAAGAAACCTATATCAAAATGACCACCCAAATCTATTCCTATCAGAAAGGGCGCAATTTTTTCGCTTGGCTCATGCAAATCGCAAAAAACACCGCGCTCGATCACTACCGCAAATATCACCGCATCCACATCTATGACCCGCAGGAGCAAAACCAGATCTTCGATCAAGCCATTCCATCTGAAAGTCCCACCATCGAAATCGAAAACATCCTGAGTACCTTGCCCCCCGAAGAGAAAGAAATCGTGCTCTTGCATGTCGTGGCACAGGTCAAGTTCAAAGATATCGCTCAAAGTGTGAATAAACCACTCGGAACCGTGCTATTGCTCTACCAAAAAGCACTCAAGAAACTCAAATCGACCATGGAGAAAGGAGAAAACGTATGAAACCGAAGGACATGCTACAAAAAATCGAAGCAGCCGCCAATCGCGATCTCAAAGACATGCGAGTCACAATCGATCTCGATTCGATCGACTTTGCGCCTGCACCCAATACTGCAGTCCGCTTCCCCCGTCGGAACGTTTGGCTCCTGATGACATCCATGTCAGTATTGGTCATTGCCCTCATGACGGGCTTGGTGCTGTTCCTATCGCCCGGGGATGTCAGACCGCTCCAAGGCGAAGCCGAAGTCATTTCATTTCAGGCGCTGACGGCGCTGAGTCTGATTGAATCCTACGAACCCGAATCCGATGTGTCACAACAATACTTCGGGACAGCCCTTTTTCTCAGCGAATCAACGGAACCGTTGATCTCTGATAACATCCAAACGATCTCACGATGGATCGAGATGCTCGAAGTCGCCATCGGCTCCAAGGACGATGCTTCTTACACCTTGATGACTTCGGATCTTTCAACTTATGACCACTTGATTCGCTTCACATCCATCGATTTGCTCGGCGAAGCATACCATCAAGATCTCTATTATTCCATGGTCTTGTCCACAATAGAAACCGAGATTCACGGATTGATCATCACCGATGACGGCAATCAGGAATTCCATGGCATCTATCATGGACCCGATGCGGAAATCATCTCCTCGTTGACCTTGTCGATCGATTCTCTGAATGAAGTGTATGTGGAAAACATTTCCCATACAAACCAACATGCGTTTCGCTATATTCTCACGGAAAATGGTGAGATTACCCATATGTCCACCGTGAAACTATTCTCAGATAATCAATCTGTCCGGGCGGAAGTCGATTATTCCGAAGCGGGTTCCACTGTGCACCTCGTCGTGCAAAGGCTCGCCCGTAATGGATTAAGCATCCAATATCAACTCCAGCGCGGAGTTGCCTCAGAACAGGGTCAAATCGACGTTTCGCTGATCCTCGATGGCGCCACAGGCAAGCATCAGTACCGTTTCATCGTCGAACACAATCCGGATGCGCCAAAGAATGAGTATCAGAACCCAAGACGGAGAAACTCCCACGGTAACGATGATAACAATCCGTCCTCGCCACCCGGAAATCCCAATCACACATCTGAGGCTTCATCATTTTCGGCGTTCATGGTGTAAAGTTCACGATTTCATCACCGTTTGTTCGCAGATTCGCCACAGACGTATGCGATAATACAAGCGAAGGATCGATGACCATAACCATCGACTTTCACATCACATTTCTTCACAGAAAAAAGCGTTAACCTGTCTTACACTTTTCTCCTACTTTATTGAAAACGGTCTGCCATCCCCCGGGCAGACCGTTTTCGTATCTAAAAATCATTTTTTATGGGCAATCCGATGCCTCATCCTGATGCGACACACAACGATCGGCCAACTCGAACTCCAACGTCGCATGCGCGATCCCAATGGAAGTCAGGGAGTGATGAAGCCGCTCTTGAATCTCGCTGACATGTGAAAAGTCCGCCGGCGTTTGCAAAACGATGTGAGCCGTCAACAACGATGTCTCACCTTCGATCGTCCAATGGTGCAGATGATGGACATTCGCGACTTCGGGATGAAGGTACAAGGTTTCAAGAATCGTGTGGATGGCGGGTTCTTTAGGAGACGCTTCCATCATGACATCGATGATCCTTTTCAGATGTTTGATGGCATGGAGGACGATCCATATCGTGAATCCGACCGACAACAGTGCATCGAGAATCACGAATCCAGAAAAATGCATCACGATGGCGGCAATCAGCAGCAAAGCCCAGCCGATGACATCTTCCAACAGATGCAATGTCACGATCTTTTCGTTCGCGCTCGACCCACCATGGGTCCGAAGTGCCGCGATCGCGTTGACGATGACACCAAAAATGGCAAAATAGATGAGCAGCTTCGTCTCTACGGGTTGGGGAGCGATGATGCGTTTGACCGACTCCACGATCATCACGGCTGATCCGGCGATGAGCATCATCCCCGCGAACAAGCCTCCCAACAGTGAATACCGCTTATAGCCGTACGTAAATTTGAGGTCCGGCTTTTTCTGGGACTTCTTTTCGAATATCCACGCCAAACCCAGAGAAAGTGAATCTCCAAGGTCGTGGATACTATCAGTCAGCAGGGCAATGCTATTCGTCAACAAGCCACCGATGATTTCCGCGATCGTGAAGACGAAATTGAGTACAAAAGCAAAGGCGAGCCTTTGAACCGACTGGCTACCGTGATGTGGATGGTGATGCATCGAAATCACTTCCTCCATTTTCACTTGTGTTCAACTTGACGTGACTCGCATTGGCGTTTTCCATCACAGCGATGATGATGAAGAACAGCACCATGAACTGGGGCATAAAATAGATATTATCGATCATTCCGTGCAGTTGCGCGCCCAAAACGGATATGGCGAGGATCAAACTCATCGGATTAATGCTCTTTAGAATCACACGAAACATCTGTACCAATTGAATGATAAGTGTCACCAAGCCGAACGCACCGAATGTCGCAAGCACATGTAAGAACGTATTATGATACATCCGATACCCGCCCAAATCATCGACACGGGCGAAAATGCCACCGCCAAAGAGCGGGTGTCGATAAAACATGTTCAAGGCGTCTTGCCAAATCGCGAAGCGTCCGCTGTCATCCAATTGCATCACGAGCAATCTGGAAAACAAAGCTTGAAACGGATCGGTAAACACAGTAACGATGACCGCTATCGCACCGAGAATCGCCACGCCGGAAAGCAATATCCTCCGCCAATGTGGACCTTTCAAAAGGTAGACAATCAATGCGGGGAATATGGGTATGAACGCCACGATTCCCCCACGGGAAGCCGTAAACAGCAACATGATGATCTGAAACGCGGCGATGCCAAGATAGATGATCGGCACGCGGCTTTTTTTGGCATAATAGAACGCTGCGGGAATAAAGACGATCAGATAAGTCGCGATATAATTGGAAAAACCCCAACCGAGGTTGATCCGTTTATTTTCGATGTCCGCCGCAAAATCCTCGACCCGAAGGTAATAGATCAGAATTTCCGCCGATATCAAGAACCCCAACAGCAACAACATCTTGAGCAGATAATCGCGATAGTCGCCTTCAAGGGTGTTGACGTAGAACAAATATACCAACGCATAGACCAGGCCGATCGCCGCGTAAAAAATGTAGTTGAGATCGATTTTGGCAGCATTCATGCTCGAAAGCAACATCGCAAGGAACATCAAAGCGATGCCGAGCAGCATCTTCCCTTTGAAAATATTGACTCGGAAGCGTATGACATGGATGATGAATCCGATAATGATGACGATCGGGGCGGCATAGAGAAACACCGGGATACTCTGCATGTCCCATTCGGTTTGGCTGATCATGAACAGCGCATTCAGCAACAACGGAATCGAAGGCATCACCGAGCGCATGAAGATAAAAACCAAAAGCATCCCCGCCAAGAAAAGGGGAATTCCGATTGATTCTAAACCCAAGGCCCAAAAACCGAGTGTGGCCAGGCTGATGATGAGCAAATACCATGTCGATAACAAAAATCTTTTCATCCGCGCCCCCATAACCCTCGTAATGAATTGTCATCATTATACCACGCTTTTTTTCGTTACACATCAAAAAACTCCCAAAAAGGGAGTTTTAAATGAAACGCTGAAGTGCGTGGTCTGCTATGTACTTATGATGGTGTCGCCTCGGATCCATGATCCTTTCTTCATCTCGACAAAGAAGTCTGACCTATCATCATCCGGGTGTCACATCTTGATCTTTTCTTGGAGTAAGTTCATCAGTTCGGCTTTTTCCGCCATGATGCATCGATCGGGAATGATAAATGCTTGCGCAGCGCCGATATAGATATACGTGCAGTCATTGGCGTAAGCGATTTTCAAAACCTCTGCATACTTGATCTTGTATACGCTGTTTTCCGTGGTCTCGATGATGAAGTCGTCTGTGAAATCGAACTCGGATTTATCTGAATATGGCAACTTGCCTTCTTTCTTGAGGCGATCAAGCGAATATCTGAGGCCTTTGATGATCAGTTTGGGCGTGTAGATCACCCACAACAAAGACACAAGCGCAAGCACTACCGAAGTCGTGATGATCACGCTCTTCTCTGTGCCTCTGAAAACCAAAATAAAAATCCCGATAGCGGATACTATCGGCATAATCATTCTTTGAAACCTGATCGCAACCAAACCATGCTGAGTATGTGTCATCTGGTATTCATTGAACGCGTAATAATCTCTTTCAGTCACGTCTACAGATATCTTCATACACACAACCTACTTTATCTTGATCCTGTCCTAAGAGACAAGGAACGTATCATCATGGTACCGGTGGTCGGACTCGAACCGACACGCTTGTTTAAGGCAATGGATTTTGAGTCCATCGTGTCTACCAATTTCACCACACCGGCATAGCACTCATTATTATACACATCTTTTTCCAAAAAACCAAGTGTTTTTTATAGAGAATCCACAAAAAAATCCACCCGGCAGGGCCGGATGGATTAGTGTTTGGATCGCTCAAGCATTTCTTCCGAATACTGATTGGTATAAAGCTTGTAGTAATGCCCTTGAGACTGGATCAATTCCCGATGGGATCCGGATTCTATGACACGCCCGTCTTCAAGGACGAGAATCCGGTCACTGTGCACGATCGTGGACAGACGATGGGCTACGATAAAGGAAGTCCGTCCCTTAAGCAAGCGGTGGATGGCGGTTTGAATCAATTGCTCGGTCTCGGTATCGACCGATGAGGTCGCTTCATCCAATACGAGAATCTTCGGATCCGCCAAAATCGCCCTGGCAAAGGAAACGAGTTGTTTTTGTCCGACGGACAATCGCGAACCGCCTTCACCACACTCGGTTTGATACCCTTTTTCAAAACGCATGATGAATTCATGAGCTTCCACCGCCTTTGCGGCTTCGATCACTTCTTCATCGCTCGCAGATAGTTTACCGTAACGAATATTTTCCATGACAGATCCCGAAAACAGATGGGGGTCTTGTAACACATAGCCGAGATTACTGTGAAGCCAACCGAGGCTGCGTTTTTTGTAATCGACACCATCGATAAGAATCTGTCCCGCAGTCGGCTCATAGAAGCGGCAAATCAGATTGACGATGGTCGTCTTTCCTGCCCCCGTATGTCCGACCAGAGCGATGGATTCCCCCGCCTTGACGTCGAGATTGAAATCGGTGAGAACCTGCTCGCCCACATGATATTTGAATGTGACGTTGCGAAACGCCACATCGCCCATCAGTGGCTCGAAGTTTTCGCGCTTATAGTCGAATAGCGTGCCGTATGTGTTCACCACTTCATCCGTATCGGCGATCTCCGGTTTCGTTTCGATCAAAGACACAATCCGCTCCGCAGAAGCCTGAGCTTGTTGGAATTGCGCAAAAATCGTGGCGATGTTGTTGACGGGATCAAAAAACTGCCAGACATAACTCGTGAACAGGTACAGTGTACCGACGCTGATGGCCTTCTCGAACACCATGTTTCCGCCTGCATAATAGACCAAGGCGATGCCGATCGAGATCAAAAAGATGACCGTGGGGAAATACATCCCCTGGAACATCGCTGCGCGAATGGATTGCTTGCGCATATCGGTCGTTAAACCATCGAAGTCATTGAAGTTGGCCTGCTCGAGCACGAGTGTTTTCGTCGTGACTGCGCCGGTCAAACCTTCGTTGTATGCGCCCGTAATCTTGGAATTCACTTTGCGGATCGAGCGATAGGCTTTGAGGATGTGTCTGCGAAAATACGTCGAAATCACGAACAATACCGGAACGATTGCAATCGCAATGAGGGCTAGAATCGGGTTGATCAAGAACATCACGACGATCAAGGTAACCATCAGAAACACGCCCCAAGTGAAATCGATGATGCCCCATGAGAGGATATCGCTCAGATTGCGTGAATCCGAAGTCATCCGCGCCATGATCCAACCGACCCGTGTGCGGTCGTAATAGGAAAACGGCAAGACTTGCAAATGGTGAAACGCTTTTTTGCGGATGTTATAGGCCAGTTCCGTTTGCACTTTGCCGGCCCAATAGATGAATAGATACACCATGATCGCTTGAATGATCATGAACACGACATACATGCCGATAAACACGGGCAGCTTGTCGAGATTGACTTCGACGACGCCTTGGTTCGGGGCGATAATCTCGTCAATGGCAAATTTGGATATATAGGGATAGATGGCGTCGGTCGCGGCCAGAACCGCCATGGCGGCAATGGACAAAATCACGAACTTCTTGATTGGTTTGAGAAAAGAAAAGATTTTCTTCCACACATTCCAATCGATTTTATTCGACGTATAACTATCTTCTTCATAGGCGAAGTCACTCATGGTCCTCACCTCCTTCGACCTGAAAGTCGATCTTGGATTGGATATCCCAAATCGCTTTGTATAGTCCTTCTAGTTCGATGAGCGACTGGTGTGTACCGCTTTCGGCGATCACACCGTGGTCCAAAACAAAGATCCGATCCGCTTCTTTGGCGGTCGTGATCCGATGGGTAATAATAAAGACAGTGGATTGTTTCCACTCTTTTTTCAAAGCGTTGCGGATTTGGATATCCGTTTTCGTATCCACAGCGCTGAGGGAATCGTCAAAGATCAGTATCGGCTTGGGATTGAGTAGCATCCGGGCGATCGCAACGCGCTGTTTCTGTCCGCCCGAAAGCGTGACGCCCCGTTCACCAACCATGGTCTGATAGCCCTTTTCGAAATGAATGATATCATCATGAACATGGGCAATTTTGGCGACTTCCTGGATTCTTTGACTTTTAGTGGTCCATAAGTTCCGATCGGCAATACCGATGTTCTCCTCCACGGTTTTTGAGAAGAGGAACGGCTGTTGCAAAATGATACCGATATGGCGACGCAAGTGATGTTTCTCGATCTGGTCGATCGGCGTGTCGTCGATCAAGATCGTGCCTTCTTGATAGTCAAGTAGCCGCACTAAAAGATTCATCAACGTGGATTTGCCTGAACCGGTCTTCCCGATGATGGCAATGGTCTCACCTTTGTTCACTTGGAAGTCAATATTCTGGAGTTGATGATATGTGGAATCCGCGAAACGAAATGACACATGGTCAAAACGCACGTTCCCCGTGATTTCCGGCATCAGCGTTCCGTTCTGTGCCACATACTCGTCTTGTTGAACCAAAATCTGATCCAGACGCGACACCGCGACACTCGTCTTGGAAAAATCTCCGACCAAGCGGCCCAATTGGCGCATCGGCCAAATGATGTGGCCCGCATAGATGAGGAATGCCGTATACATACCCAACGAGATCGTGTCATTGGCGGTATAGACGATGCCGAAGACGGCAATCAAACAGAATTGCGCAAAGCAGATGAAATCGGTCGCACTCCAAAAGAGCGACATCTTGCGTACCAGGCGCATATCGGAATCGGTGAATTTGCGGTTGAGACCCTCAAATTTCTCGATCTCGAACCGTTCGTTGGCAAAAGCCTTCACGACCCGTGCACCACTGACGTTTTCCTGGACATGAGTCGTCATCTTCGCTTCATCGGCCTCGATGACTTGGAATAGTTTCTCGACCTTGCGGAAATAGAAAATCGCTATCGTCAAAATGATTGGGGCAATGATCAGAGAAATGAGTGTGAGATCGATATTCAGTTTCGCCATCTGCCAAATCGATAGACCGACTAAGAGGAGAAGGCGCATAACCTCGATGATTTGGTCACCGATAAAGCGTTTATATGTTTCGATGTCGGTTGTGGCGCGTTGGATGATGTCTCCGGTCTCCACATGGGAATGAAACGAGTAACCCATGTCTTGCAATTTGCGGTAGAAACCGTTACGGAGTTGATAACTCACACGCTCGGAGAACACTGCCGTCAGCGTCCGTCTCACAAAAATCATCAAAGCTCTGGTCAGTTCGATGGCCACTAAAAGCAACGCGGTCAGAAAGAGCTGTTTTTGCGGAGTATCCGCCTGCAACAAACGCATGAGAAAACCGGGCAGGCGTGAGCCTGATTCACTGTATCCTAAGATTTCATCAATAATATGTTGACCAAACAAAGGAATAATCGTACGGATATATGAAATAAAGAACAAAAATATGAAGGATGCGATAAGTAGAGGCCAGAATTTGCCTATCCAGGCAAACATCAGGCGCATGGAGCGACCGATTCCTTGCTTTTTTTTGGATTCGGTCATCGAGGTTTCCATATCAAATCACCTCTTTTCTTGCGATATGGAATGATGCGGGTTACATATGGTCGATCACTTGCATACCCAAAAGGTGCATACCGTCATTAAGTACGGTTTTCACCATGTAGAGCAAGTGTAGTTTCGTGTTTCTTTCGCGTAGGTCATCGACCAAAATCTTCTCCTTGCCGTAATAACTGTTGAAAAGGCTGGCCAAGTTGAGGAGATATTTCGCGAGGATGCTCGGAGCGTATTCGTTCGCGCTCCGTTCGATGGTTTGTGGATAGAGGTCGATGGCTTTGATGATGTCATAGACATAATCACGTTCAAACCACGCGTCATCAAGCGCGCCGTCAAAAACGAAATCCGCCTGCGACAGAATCGAGTTGATGCGTACCGACGTGTATTGAAGATAGGGACCGGTCTGGCCGACGAAATTGACCATTTCTTCGAGATCGAACTCGAAGTCGTTCCCGCGGAAGTTTTTGAGATCATTGAAAATCACGGCGCTGACGCCCACTTTTTCGGCAATGCTTTCCTTGTCGGGAAGATCAGGATTTTTTTCTTCGATGTAGTTCCGGCTCAGCTGGACAGCCTCGTCGAGCACATCAATCAAGCGGACGACCTTTCCCTTTCGAGTCGACATCTTCTTGCCGTCTTGAAGCACAAGGCCGAAGTTGACATGGATGATGGACTCGTGATAGCCGAGCGCCATTTTCTCCACCAAACGTTTCAATTGTTCGAAATGGAGCTTTTGCTCGTTGCCTACAACATAGAGGACCTTATCGAACCCATAGGTCCGTTTCCGGTAAAGGATCGCAGCGAGATCGCGCGTGATATACAGCGTCGAACCGTCGGATTTCTGAATCAAAGCCGGCGGCAGATCCGCGCCCACATCCACGATCATCGCGCCACTGTCTTGCTTTAACAGACCTTGTTGATGCAATAGGTCGATGACTTCAGCCATTTTGTCGTTATAAAAGGCTTCACCGTCATAAGAATCGAATGCGACATGCAGTTTTTCATAGACATGCATATAATCTTTCAGTGATTCCTGACGAAACCACTGCCACAAGCGTACGTATTCGGGATTGCCTTGTTCAAGTTCTTTGAAGATTCGCCGCGCTTCTTCCTCCATCTCGGGATGATCCTTGGCTTGTTCGTGAAACGCGACATAGAGTTCAGCCAATTCCTGGATCGGATTCTTTTCAATCCGTGCCTGATCGCCGAAATGGATGTAGCTGTAGATGATTTTTCCGAACTGTGTGCCGAAATCACCCAGATGATTGATCCTCACCACGCGATGGCCGCATTTCTCATAGAGATTCCCGATCGCGTGTCCGATAATCGTGGACCGCAGATGTCCGATCGAAAACGGCTTTGCGATATTCGGTGACGAATAGTCAATACAGATCGTCTCCGGATGGACTGGTTGAAGGATTTGTACAAGATCAGGATCATCGAGAAAGGATTTGATGAGATCCCGACCGACCACCTTGCGGTCGAGTGTCAGGTTGATGAACCCGCCCATAACCGCGACTTGGGCGATCCGTTTAGGTTCTTGAAGTTGTTCTAGTGAGGAAAGCACAAACGCAACCGCTGAATCCAAACGAATTTTCGCCGCTTTGACAAGCGAAAACACGGGAACCGATAAATCGCCCAATATGGGCTTTTTTGGCTCTTCAACAATCACAGAGACTTCAAGCTGATACGCCTCGAAAATCGCCGCGGTCAGATGTGCTTCTATATCTTTTTTCAGTTGATGAATCATGATTTGACTCCCTTCGGACCTCTAGCTAATCGCACAAGCGGTCCTTTAAGTATTTAAGCATTTCCGTCTGGGTATGATAAAAGGTGATCCTTTTATCGCTCGAGCGCTCGATGCCGGCTTCATTGATGCGGATCGCCTCGTCAAACGTCATCCAAACGGCCTTCAGTCCCATTTCTTGTTCGTGACGGGCCAAGGCGTTCGCGCTGAATTCTTCGGTCTCAACGAGGTAATAATCGGAAATGACTTTGATCGGCTGGCCGTTGAGGGAACGCGAGATTCGAAATTCCTCGACATAGCCGAGGTGTTCGATGATCCGCACTTTCCGTGCCCCGATTTCTTCTTGCATTTCACGATACAACCCATCAAGTTTGGACTCATCGAAGCCCAAGCCCCCTCCGGGGATGCCGACCATCTGATCGGCTTCGGAAAACATCAATAGGATTTTATTGCCTTCACAAAGCACTGCGCGCACCGTGTGACGTTCGGGAATGCTGGGTTGGATATCTAACAAATTATCGGTAATGATCATAATCGGATCCATAGGGTCCTCCTCAAGCATCAGACTTCTGCCTCTATTTTAGCATACTCCATCCATCTTTGCGCCAATTTCCATCAGCGTTATGTGTGAATTGTCTCAATCTCTTCCAGTAATGACATGATCTTGGATTCGATTTCTTTGATTTTGACTTCGGTGTCGTGATATCGCACGTGGTCCGAGTAGACTTCCGGCTCGAACAACGCTTTTTGGAGGTGATGCAGCTCGCTTTCGTATGCCTGCACCATCTCGGTGCGTTTAGCGACTTCTTTCTGGACATCGATCCGCTGGGGTCGATCGACTCTCGGTTTCGGTGTTGGAGCGGTCTGGGTGATGGCGGCTTTGTAATCCTCATAATTGCCTTCGATCAAGCGCCAATCACCATTGTCAAATGCGAGTATTTTCGTCGCGACCTTGTTGATGAAGTAACGATCATGGCTGACAAACATCATCGGCCCGGGATACTCACAGAAGACATCCTCGATGATCGATTTCGTATCGATGTCGAGGTGGTTCGTCGGTTCGTCTAGCACCAAGAAATCAGATTTCTCCAACATCAGCAGCAACAACCGGATTCTGACGGCTTCGCCTCCGGAAAGCACGGTCACATCCTTTAAGCCATCCTCGCCCAGAAACAGAAAACGGGCGAGCAATGTCCGGACTTCACGCATCGTAAAATGCGGATAGCGGTCGTGAACGACATCGATCAAACTGCCTTTCAGTCCTTCAAGATATTGGGTTTGGTCGAAATATCCCAGCTTCATCGGTTTCGTTAACTCAAGCGTTCCCGCAAGCGGATGGATTTCCTTGAGCATCGTCTTGAGCAAGGTGGTCTTGCCACTGCCGTTCGCTCCGATGATCGCCAACTTGTCATGGCCACGCATCGTGAACCGGATATTGTCGATGAGCGGTGTATCATAGCCGATCGCCAGATGTTCCGCTCGCAATATCACCGCATCGGTGGGCCGACGCGTCGAGAACTCTATCGACAGGTGTCTCTGTGTCCGTTTGGGCATGTGGAGTTTCTCCATACGTTCGATCTTTTTGACCCTGTCCTGTGCCATGGACGCGAGTTTGGCTTTGTAGCGAAAGCGATCCACAAAACTTTGCAAATGCGCGATTTCCTTCGTTTGCCGCTCATAAGCTTTCAAGCGCTGTTCATAGCGCTTTTGCTTTTCCAGTTCATAGGCTTCATAGGTACCGTGATACTTTTCAAGGGTATGCCCGTCGAGTTCAAAGATCTTTGGGGTCACCTTGTTGATGAAATATTTATCATGGGTGATGACGACCACTGCTTTTGGATAACTTCTCAAGTAATCCTCCAACCATTCGATGATCGCGATATCCATGTGATTGGTCGGCTCATCGAGCAAAAGGATATCAGGTTGGATGAGCAACAACTTGCAAAAAGCGATCCGTGTCTTCTCCCCGCCCGAGAATGTCGAGACCCGACGCGGGTAATCCTGAGTAGAAAACCCGAATCTCGTGAGCATCAGCTCGATATCGAGCTGATATTGATAACCGCCACGGTGGCGGAACGCTTCCTCAAGCCGGCTATAGCGTGCCAGCATCTGTTCCGAAGCGTCGATCGATAGTTGCTTCATCTGATCTTCGAGAGTTTTCCCGAGTTCGATCAAATCCTTGTAAACACTTTCCATCTCCTCCAAGAGCGTCAGGTCTTGATCGGAGAGCACTGCTTGGCTGAGATAACCGATTTTTGCCTTGCCAAAAATAAAAAGGTCCCCAGCATCTGGGGCCATTTCTCCTAAAATCATCTTGAAAAGCGTAGTCTTTCCGACGCCATTGCGACCGATAATCGATATCTTATCGTCGTCATTCACCTCGAAGGAGACATGTTCAAAAAGGAGTGAACCACCAAATGTTTTCTTGATATTGTTTACACGAATGATGTTCATGCCCTCACGCCCTTTCCGAGATTTGATTTGACTGGTGTCATGTCTCAAAGATTATTCTAACAAACAGAAATGAAAAAGACAAGAAAAAAATGAATTAAGTTTATGCCGCCGGTGTGAGTGGGAAGAATGAAAGGATGGCAGCGATGGTGAAATAGATGCCCGCAAGCGCCAATAAAACCCCCAGCACGCGTGCCAAAACGATTTCTTGCTTGCGTGGGGGAGCCGTTTGACGATACTTGTAATTCTGGATGCCCTGAATGATGGATTGACTACGGAATATCATCCTGAATCCCACAAACAAAAATGCAAGTCCGATGAGGATTCCAAGTATCCGTATGAGAATATCCCCGAGTTCCATCGCTTCAAGAACTCGCACTTGATATAAGACGTTGTTTAGATTCATATGCCCGTCATCACCTCGTAAAATGCCTTATTCGATGTCTTCCACAATCGCTTCAAGACTCTGTTCCAGCGGACGTGGGTCTTCCATCAATTTTTTGAATTCCTTAAGCGAATTGCTATTATAGAGTCCGTCACAGATTCTTTCATCGATGACGATACCCGCACGCATGATTTTCGCCAAACCCACGGTTCCGGTCTCGATATCGGTCACAACCGGTTGATATTGCTCCTTACCCATTGAGACAAAGAGGGATGTCGTACCGAAGTTATAGATGTGGTGATAGACATAATCCATCTTGATGGACTTCATGTTGGTCAAAAAGACCGATGTATGGAAAGGACTGACATTGATGATGCTTTTGGGAAGCATCCCGTGCTTATCACACCATTTCAAAAAACCGACCATAAACTTGATCAAAAAATTGGGCACACGCGTCAGGATCTTCGCTGTCTTGTCGGTATCGTTATAGGCTTTTTGGTTGGCGTTCGCAATGACTTCCTTTTCCAAAATCTCCTTGACTTCAAAGATGCTTTCTTTTCCGGTGAATGTCGGTTTGATCGTCGTTTCTTCGGCTGAATCTCGAAGTGCCTTCTTGACGGCGATGGAGACTTGGATATTGTTGCGTTTGAAGATACGCCCATTCATGATGAAACGATTGAGCCTAGGACGCAACGCCAACACGCGGACGACGGATGCCACCACGATGTCCATATAGGTCAGACGCAGTTGGTCTTTGTGGCGTTTCTCGAAGATGTAGTCATCCATTCCCTTGCAATTGATTTCATATAGTGACATCACCTGCGCGTCATTACGCTCTGGCATAATGTGCGGTGTCAACTTCATGAACGGGTCGATTGTCTTGATTCGCTTCCCATCACTTCTAAAACCAAACATTGTCATTCCCCCTTAATTTCGCGTACATTTGATTTTATCACAATTTTTTATTCAATTCAATATCCATTCGCCATTTGTGGAAAACAGCGATTTTTTCTTGTTTTTTAACATTCTTAACGCTATAATTGATATATCTATGCATTTTGAGGTGATCCCATGAATTCCAAGCGAATTACCTATGCCATCATCCCTTTCCTCGTCGTCTGCCTCCTGCTTCTCATCACGTATTGGGGAAATCAATGGTATTCTGAAGCCAACGGAATCGTTGGCACTGATCTCAGCGTCATCTTCCTTCGCTTCAATCAATGGGTCCCATTCATTCCGGAATCCATCTATCCTTACGCCATCGCCTATCCCTTTTGGATGCTCAGCTTCTTTTACATCGCCTATCGTTCCAAAAAGAACATGTACACGATCCTCGTCCTCGTCATCATCACTTTCACGATTTGTGGCTTATCCTATTTCTTTTTCCAAACCGATGTCCAAGCGTGGCGGGAGACTTCCGGACTCTTCACCCGCAATGATCTCAATTTCACCGAAAACTTTGTGAAAACCATCTATGATGCCGCGGGTCCACGCAACGCCAACCCCTCCATGCACTGTTTGATGTCATGGTTATGCATCTTGGGTGCGCGTATGGATAAAAAGATGCCCAAAATCGCCAAGATCGTGATTTGGGTATTGGGCATCGCCATCTGCGTCTCCACCCAAACGATGAAACAGCACTATATCATCGACTTGATTACGGCGCTGGCGATCGCTGAAGGTTTCTACTGGCTTGTCAAAGGCAAGAAAATCGTCATCCATGTGGAACAATTCTTCACCAAAATCAACCGTAAACTCAACTGGGACTGGGAAGAATAAAACTGATGAAACCAATGAAAAACTCCGAAAATGTCGGAGTTTTCTTTATATTGTTTCTGGAATATCGATGATGCGCATCGTATTTGTGGATCCATGTTCCTGACCCCATCCGGAAGTGATGATGATGGTCGCACCGGGTTGATAGCCGAATTCTTTTGCGACTTCAATCGCGGTGGTGTCGTAGAGGCGATAATCCGTCACGTTTTTCTTCAATGTGGCGAACACCCCCCAGTAGTATGATAATCTTTGACATGTTTCGATGTTGTCCGTGATTGCGATGATCGGCACTCCGGGACGGAATTTACACATCCGTTTGGCCGTGCCGCCCGTCTCCGTAAATGCCACGATCACTTCTGCCTTTGGTAAACTCAAGACCGTTTGGCTGACTGCGATTCCGATGGCATCATTAATCGTTTTTTGTGAACTTTTGATTGCCCGTTCCAAACGTTCATCATAAGGAATGATCTCCTCGATGGCCTTCGCGATGGTGTTCATCGTCATCACCGATTCGATCGGATATTCTCCCGCAGCCGTTTCTCCTGACAACATGATGGCGTCGCTGCCGTCGAGAATCGCGTTCGCGACGTCGCTCGCCTCTGCGCGTGTCGGGCGGGGGGAAAACATCATCGACTCCAACATATGCGTCGCGGTGATGACCGGCTTCCCGCACTCGTTGGCTCGATGGATCAATTTCTTCTGGTAGATCGGTACCAGTTGCGTCGAAACCTCGACACCCAGATCGCCTCTGGCGACCATGATACCATCGGCCACTTCGAGGATTTCATCGATATTATCCATGCCTTCCTGGTTTTCGATCTTGGCGATAATCTCAATGCCCGTGCATCCAGCATCCTTCATGATCTCACGCACCTGAAGGATATCATCTTTGCGTCTGACGAATGATAAGGCGATCATATCGACGCGCTGTGATACTGCGAACAGAATATCTTCACGGTCCTTCTCCGAAACGAAAGGCATAGTCAATTTCACATTGGGCACATTCACACCTTTACGGCTCTTGATGATGCCTGAATTGTTGACGACGCATCGCATCCGGTCCTGCTCGGAAGACAGCACGGTCAGACGCATTTTGCCATCATCAATCAGAAGGTAATCCCCCTCCTTGATATCATCGAACAACGGGTCACAGGCGATATGGAATCGCTCTTCGTTTCCAAGAACCGGTTCTTTGACGACATCGACGAGATCGCCCTTCTTAAAGAAAACTTGATTATTCTCAAATAAACCCGTACGAATTTCCGGGCCCTTGGTATCTGCCATCACACCGACATAACGGTTCAGTTTCTTTGCCTCGCGCCGAATCCGTTCGATTCGGGATGCGTGCTCGCTTTCCACACCGTGTGAAAAATTGAGTCGACCGACATTCATGCCAGCCTGAATCAATTTCTCAATCATCTCATCGGAATCAACTGCCGGACCGATGGTACATATGATTTTCGTTTTCCGTTTCATCGCTTGCCCCCCTTGTTTATGATATCACTGCTATTATACCATAAATGGATGTCATTGATGACGTCTGGTATCCATCTTTGTATCCATATACTTCTGAAAATCATCGGGCATCGGTGAATCTACCCGTGTCCACCCCCGGGACTCAGGATGGAGAAATGTGATTTCGGCAGAATGGAGCATCACCCGTTCATAGGGTCGCTTGGCTCCATAGATTCGATCGCCGACCAACGGATGGCCGATGGCGGAAAGATGCACACGGATCTGATGTGTTCTTCCGGTCTCGAGCACGACTTTGAGCAAGGTCCAATCATGCCCATATGCCATCACAGTGTACCGTGATCGCGCCGCTTTTCCACTTCTGGAAACGCGATAGACGTTGTTTTGATGACGATCCTGGCCAATGGGGAAGTCGATCGTGCCTTGGGTGTTTTTCACGCTTCCTTCGACGAGACAGAGATACGCTCTATGGACATCCACATGATTCCAATGCCGGTCAAGGAATGCATGCGCCAGAAAATGCTTGGCGAACAGGATGGCACCCGTGGTGTCCTGATCCAAACGATGCAGATAACGCACCGATCGATTCAACCCACGGGACTCAAGGAACGCGGCGGCCAAATTGGCCAACGTTTTGTGTTCGGACTTATGTTCGGGATGAATGATCATCTTCGCAGGCTTTTCGAGAACATAGACCCATTCGTCTTCATACAGAACATGGACGACCCCCGAATCCGAATCATAGTCTCTTTGGTCAAAAGGGGACACATCGATTTCCAGCTCATCGTTTTCTTGAAGCCGGCTATCCAACCTCAAAGGTTCGTGGTTTCTATGAATACACTTCTGGATCTCGATGATGTTGATTTTTTTCTTCGCAAGCGAAAAATCGGCGAGAAACTCACCGAGAGTCAACCCCGTATATCGCGGATGGATGGAATAGAGAAAGATCTCGCTCATCGCTTCAATAGATCCGTTTGTCGGGAATCGCACCGCGAATCCCTCCGCGGGGATCATCGACATCTTTTTCATAGCGCGGAATCAAGTGGATGTGCAGATGACTAATCGTTTGCCCTGCGCTCTTTCCTTCATTGATGCCGATATTGAAGCCGTCGGGATCATAGACCCGAATCAGGTTTTCCCTCATCGCTGCCAATGCCTGAAACAAGGCACTTTGTTCCGCTTCTGTGGTTTGAAACAGGTGATCGACATGGCGTTTGGGAATGATCAGCATATGCCCGGGAGATACGGGATATTGATCATAGATCGCATAGACGTATGGATTGTCGTATACGTGATCTGTGGATGATGCCAAGGTACAGAACACACACCTATTCATTTGTTCCTCAGGACGATATATAGACCGAAAATGATCAAAATGGCAGGAATGAAAAAGCCCCGGACATTCCAACCATTCGCCTCAAGCAAAAAATAGACTCCGAGAACACCCAAAATGGCGTTTCCTGCCGTGATCCCTTGCCGAGCCATCGACAACCCCGCGGGGATGATGAGCAACAATGTCCACCAACCGTTGATGAGCAAGGTAAAGTGAAAGATGTCGAGTTTGTCCAGTAAGAACATGACGCCGAACACGATTAATAGAAACCCTACAATTCTTCTTTGATTGTGCATAGATTATCCTCCTTATGATGATCATGAATCGATCCATATTCGTGATGATGTATCGCTTATAGCGTGGTACCGCTCTAACGACTACTTTTCTTCATCTTCCCATTGCACCAAAGCAGAGGAAGTCTGCACGCGCACATGGGCGATTCTGCCTTTGACGATGACCTTGAAGCGCACATCTTTGATCTTCGACGGCAATCTCGTGTCCGCCATCAACATCTTACCGGCATGTTTCAAACCACAGAATCCATAGATCAAGGCGAGGTAACTCGCCGCCGCTGCCGACAGATGACTGTCAACGGGAATCGACGTCTGCGCTGGTTTGTCCCATCCCAACATATCTATTTGCGCGTTTCTCAGAAATGCGGAATACATATCGTTCGCTTGGTCGATTTCTGAAGCCACCTGGGCATACATCGCAAAATTGAGACTCGAACCGTGGTCCGTCCGTGATTCATAATACGTGAAGTTGGCTCTTTTCTCCACCCGGGTGAAACGCTCGGGAAACAGAGCCATCAAGCTGATGATTTCGGCTTGTCGAACGATTTGAGTCGTTTTCGCCAATCCGTTCGGGCAGCCAAGTTGGTCTTGCGGGTGTTTCAAACGACGTTTCAGGTTTTTCAAAGAAATATCCTCGAGCGCGAAATAACCCTGAAACGCCTCGAACATATGGTTGGGTCCCGCTTTCAGAAGGCGCATCTTCTCGAATGCGCTGCGCAACTGCCTGGATACGCGCATATAGCCTTGACCATCCAATATGGCTTTCGCCTTCTCCCGATCTTTCTTGCGGGCGATGGATATCAAGTCAAGCGTCGTTTCATACACATAAGCACACATGAAGGACGTATACGCATCATTGTTCACCTGGTGGTGATAATCATCGGGTCCGGTGACATCACGGACTTCATAGCACTTGTTCACCGGAT
>JAQVTV010000090.1 GCA_028699855.1 Candidatus Izemoplasmatales bacterium
ATATATACTATAGCATCTTCTCCCGATCCCGGATGGTTTGTCATCAGTCTGACAGCTTTCTTGACAGGAACGCTGATCTATATCGTCATCATCTATGGGTTTTTAGCACCGACCATTTCATCCGCAGGGATCAAGCACCGCAAGAAACTCATTGATCGCGACAATATCACATGGACGATTCGCTACAACCCACGCTATCGTTACGACGAAATCGTCTTTCGTGATCGAAGAATCGCAGATGCTCGATTGACCCGTCGTGAGCTCACACGGACAGAAATCGCTATTCAGTATTTTCCAAAATACGAACCGATCATTCTGAATTTCATCGGGAATAACCAAGAACAGAAGGCAGGCGAGAACCATGAAAAATAAGCAGGCCGATAAAGCAAAACTCGATGAGTTTTTCACAGAAGTTGGTGCTAAGAAGAAAGACGTGAGTTCCAGTCAAAATCCGCATCAAGACACATCAGGTTCCAAAGCAAAGACTCCCGTAGTTCTGACCTATACATGTCCGAGTTGTCGAAAGATGATTACATCACGCAAAGAACCGTGCAAGTATTGCGGTTACAAGGGATATATCCCCTTGAATGAAAAGGAAATCAAAAAAATTCGCTTCATCATGTTCTTTGTTATTTTGGTCATTGCCTTGGCGGTATATTTCGCAACTCGATGACACGATCCTGGAACAAACGCTTGTTTAGGAGGGTTTTTGACCCATTTTAGCCTTAGATGGCGCATCCTATTTTTGAATTAGATGTTGCTTTTTCGACCGATTGATAATACAATATATAAATACCGGGGATGACAACGCCCGTTTCACTGCAAGATAGTGCTTGCAGATATCACACAAGATATGTATAATATTACAAAAGCTGTCCGTCAAGAGATGTGAATCTCTAAACACAACAGCAGAAATGGTGGCCAAAGAAAAAATGACTCAAAGCAAAAAACATTACTTCCGACTGGTATTGCTTTTCATAGTATTAACCGTGATCCCGTTCCTTTCTGGTTGCGTCAACATCGGGAACGTCGATGAAGATCGCGCAGATCATTTGGTTGTATTTGATGGCAACGGCGGTTATCTCGGCAATAAGACGAATACCATTAGAAAGCTTCAAGTGTTTGATAACAGCAAGTTACCGAAGTACCTGTCCACGTATTCCCAAGATCCCTACGTTGTATCCAGTTTAGGCCTCGCGACCCGTCAAGGGTATATGCTTCTTGGCTGGTATCTTCCCGAAAATGCGACTTATACACAAAATCCTAATGGCAGTTATGTCTACCTTGATGTAGCTGAGGGTAATGGAATCTACAATCTCGCTGAAGAAGGAGCGTATGTTTTTGGGTATGTGGAACGCCCCAACGGCAGATTGATATTCATCTATGTCGAAGAGATGATTGAAGATGTTCATGATCCCGATACCGCAGAATATATCTACTACAATGGTTCGAACGGATTTGGTTTCTATATTTATGATGAAGACAACGCCGAACAAGCGGCCGTCTATGAGGAAACCGGTGGCAGAACCCCGTCACAGGTCAGCAAATACGGAAAATCATATTTGATTTATGCGGAACTGTCCGTGGATGAGAAGACGCTCTTCCAAGATATATTGCGCTATAATCAGGAATTTTATGAGTACACCGACGCTGACGCAGGGTTAGACCGCTATGATTTCGAAAGTGGCTATGCCTATTTGGATACGATGCTCGTCAAAAACGCAGAAGGCGAATACGTCTTTGTCCTCGGCGAATATGAAGTATATGATGAAGAGAATCCGGAACACGAAGACTTGGATCGCTATACCACCGGCATCCGCTATACGTTTGTGCCGACGGATACCATTCAAACACCTACCGACTTGCCCCGTTACAATGCCACCATCACCTACTGGAATTTTGAAACCGATCGTGTCACGAGTGACATCACGTTGATGGCGCACTGGGAGCGCAAACTGACCGTATATTATGTTCAACAGTCAGGACAGGTCACACAGATCACAACCAAACGAAACGCCACGAATACTGCCGATATTGACTTGGTTCAAGGAGAACTCATCGGACGGTTGGAAACCATTCCTTTGTTGTCCGGATATACTTTTGTCGGTTGGAGCACTTCTAATGAAGAATATATCCCATGGAACTTCGCTACCGATGTGTTTCCATCTGATGTCAGATCCCTGTACTTGTATGCCTATATGATTGAGGGCACATACACGCGGATCAACAGCGCTGTTGGTTTGGCTCGGGTGGCGGAAAACCCATCAGGCAATTACATTTTGACTACCGATATCGATCTTCAAGGCGCAGTCTTCTCTAACGCGTCTCCGCTGGGATTCATCATCCGCACGACAGTCAATGCGGAAAACACCGTTTTCTCGGGTGAGTTTCTCGCCTATGGGAAAACCATCAAGAACTTTACGCTTCGCGTGACCAACAATCAAAAGCGACTCGTATCCACAGCGGGAGTCAAGGCCATCGCAGGTTTGTTCCCCTTTGTCCAGGACGCCAAGATTGAAGGCTTGAATGTGGAAGGTGCGACCATCCTTTTCGTGACCGATACGCCTGCAAGAGGCGACGTGACATGTGAACTCGGTGGTGCGGGCATCATTGGCACGGCATTGACCGGTACGACGATCGTGAGTGGGTGCAGCGTCGATCTCATATTCAACGCTACCACTGCGAACACCATTGATTTTCCTGTGTATATCGGCGACATCGTCGCTTTCGGATCTGACAACGTTCAAATAGCTCTTTGTGAAGGAAATATCGACTATTCGGCAGTAAATGATATCTCCACAGTAAATCTTTTTGTGGAAACCATTGACTAGGCTTCACGTTTTTGTATAATATAGATAATTATTAAATGGAGGGAAACGATGAAAAAACTAACGATGTTTTTAGTAACATTCGTCCTTGCAATTGTTTTGTTCGGATGTAATGGTCAAACAACGGCAGCGCCAACAACCGCTGCACCGACGACCGCTGCACCGACGACGGCTGCACCGACGACTGTTGCACCGACAGTTGCACCGACGACAGTCGCACCGACAGTTGCACCGACGACAGCTGCACCGACAGTTGCACCGACGACTGTTGCACCGACGACTGTTGCACCGACGACCGCTGCTCCGACTACTCGAGTAGAGCAAAGAGTCATCAACGACACATATACATTATTGATTCAATCTGCAGTAATGGATGGTGTGTTCAACCCGTTCTTCTATTCGTCCGCTTATGACGGCGATGTGATCGGAATGGTCAATGTTGGCTTGATGACAATTGATCCGACTGGCGCAGTTGTTGCAGGAGACGAGTATCCGGTTGTAGCGCAAAGCTATTCGATTTTCTACACCGATGATCTCGACACGTATGCTGTAAAACAAGATTATGAAGAGGGTGACTATGTCGTATACGAAATAGTCCTCAAAAATGGTCCTGTGTTCAGTGATGGACAACCGATTGATGCAGAAGATGTTCTGTTCAACTATTATGTCTATCTCGACCCAGCTTTCCAAGGTTCTTCGACGCTCTATACGTTGCCGATTCTTGGTTTGGGTGACTACAGAACCCAAGTCGCGGGCTATTCCACTTGGAAACCTCTTGTCGACCAAATTCTTGCGGATGACAACAGAGCAGATGGCTATGAAGCAAATGATGAGTACACTGAAGCGCAATTTGATTTGTACTGGGGCTTCTTCAATGTTGCCGGAGCACAATTCGCTCAAGAAATCGTTTCATATGTGAATTCAGCATATGCCGCTGCACTCTATGTGTCAAACTATTTTGCAACGATGACAGCAGATGCTGAAGGCGATTGGGTACTTGATGGCACGACATACCGTCCATACGATGCCGATAATCCCGCACATGCAACCCTTGACCGTTATGTTCCTAACGTAACCGCGGCTGATATTGCTGCTTCCGACGGTTTGAAAGTTGCCTATGGCATGAGCCTGTGGGGCTTCGGTGAATTATCACTTGATACTTTGACATTTGAAGGCGAATCAGGTGAAGTATACACCGTGGCCGACTTGACCGCTGCCGACTATTGGGCTGAAATTCTCTTGGTCTATGCAGATGCAGAAGGAAAAGTCGATTATGCGTACATGATTGATTACGAAGGCGCTGGATCGACCAATCCAATCGCAGTTGCCGAAACACAATTCATTTCCAACTTCGCTGATGTAGTATATGGTAGCGTTCCTACAATCGCTGGTTTAGTGGCTGGAACGACGACCATTGGCGGCGTTGAACATGAAACGGTTAAAGTCATTCTGACCGAACAAAATCCAAAAGCTATCCTTTCGTTGGGCGTGACTGTCACACCACAACACTATTACACCGCAGGTTATACTTATGACAGCGAAAAGATCGAAAACTATGGTGTTGAGTTTGACAACCCATTGTTCATGGCACATTTGGAATCCTTCAACGGAGCTCCGATGGGTGCAGGAACATACGTATTTGTTGAAGTCGCAGACGCTGACGGAACCGTTTATTTCGAAAGAAATGAAAGATTCGAAAGCATGGGCGGAGACAATGTGTATAACGCCAACATCAAGTTTGTTGCTTTGAAGATCGTTTCGAGTGGAGAATATGGCGCTCTTGAAGCTGGCGACGTCCATTATGCGACTGTCAGTGCTACTGCAGACGTCATGGTCGACATTGGAGAAAGCGATAACCTCGTGGGAATCCTCGTCGATAACCTCGGATATGGCTACATCTGTGTTAACCCTCATGAATTCCCGAATTTGTACGAGCGTATTGCTTTGACGACCGTCTTCAATATGGATTTGACACTTGAATACTACCCGAACGGTTTGGCCGATGTCATTTATCGTTCCATGTCTCAAGTATCTTGGGCATATCCAGAAGCCACGTTACCGATTTATGCGTATGATCCTACTCTTGCTTCCGCAATCAGCTACTATCAATTGGCTGGATACACTTGGGATGCTGTCAATGAAGAATTCACAGACGTTCCTGAAATCGATTTCTACTTGCCTTACGCTGATCCAAACGAGCATCCTGCAGGTCGTGTGTTCTTGAATGCACAGACATTGTTG
>JAQVTV010000003.1 GCA_028699855.1 Candidatus Izemoplasmatales bacterium
CACCCCACAATCCCATCAAGGATGTCATCGTCCGAAGCGATATTGGTGTACACGGACACGATCAGTTCATTGGGCAGGCATACCAGCGGCATCAAACTTGAATTCGTCGGCCGTTGCAACTGACAGCTATTCCGCGGACTCTCCTGATAAGACACTTCGATCTTCCCGTCCCGGACCAACAGCTTCACCCCGACGATGGCTTTATCTCGGGCATATTCATCAACTTCGTATAATTGTGTCATCAAAGTCGTCGATGATCCCGGAACATAGAAAATACCTTCGCTGGCCCGACCGACATCGATCTGATCACGATAAGCGGTATCATAAATCTGATATTGGAAGGTCTCGAGATCGACCAAAAGAATCAACTCGTCACGATAGGTGACTTTTGCGAAGACTTGACCGGTTTTTTGCATGTTCTCGGCGATTTTGAATCCAAGCAACAAGGCAAGACCCACAATCAGCACGATGCCGATAAAAATGAAGTCCTGTTTTCGCATGTCGATCCCTCCTTTTCCCTGATGCTATCATTATAGCGTAAAAGCGTGAAGATTTGAAGCAAAGCATCACAAAAAATTCTCTGGCAATATTCCCCTTCATCATTTATAATTATCAAAGGTGATTCCATGAAAAAAACAATGATCCTCCTGCTTCTCATGCTCAATCTCATCTTCGTCGGCTGCACGTCGCATACCACCTTGACGCCCACGACCACGATTCCTTCCATCGATAATCCGAATACCACCTATTGTGTCGCGTCAACCCGAACCGATCATGTTTACGTGTGCAACAAAATCTATTCAGGATATTTTGATGCACCCGTGTTTCTCAAACTCTACTATAACTATGAAGACGCTTATGATGTCGAGGAAGTGTATGACGCCGTTGAAGACATCCTGAGCATCTATCACCAACTGCTTGATAAATACAACTCCTATCCCGATATCACGAACGCTTATCAATTGAACCATCGCGATACTCAGTCGGTACAAGTCAGCCAAGCGCTTTTTGATGCAATTCAGTTTGCATTGGAACATGATGACCTTGTCATTGTGGATGAACACAAACTCTTCAACATCGCTTTAGGTCCCGTACTCGAGATTTGGCATGATGCGCGCGAGAGCGACGAATGCGAACTCTTTCTTTATTGCCCGGTTCCCACCGCTCAAATCGCCGCATTCAGCGGCTCGATTGATCCGGATGATATCTCTCTCGATTCTGATAGTCGCACCATCACTTTTGCCCATAGCGATATGCGGATCGACCTCGGCGGGTTCGGCAAAGGCTATGCAAGTGAACGCGTCACAGACTATCTCGATGAACTGGGCATCCATTATTTGTTCAACGCCGGTCAAAGCAACGTCAAGGCTGGCGGCCTCAACAAAGAAAGTCCGGATGGCACCTTTCTAATCGGCTTGGTCCGTCCACAGACTGCCCCCGGCTATTCAGCGATCAACTCTGTTTATGCCCATGTTCGAATACCCAGTGGCGTCTCCATGGTCTCAAGCGGTAATTATCAACGCTATTTTCTCAGCTTCGACGATGATCTCATCTACCACCATATCATCGATCCCAGGACTTTGTTCCCCGGGGGAGAGGCGTTGGCACTCACGGTGATGTATGAAGATGGTGCCATCGCAGATATTCTATCGACCGCGATCTACCTGATGAGCGTCGAAGCGGGTCTGGCGTACGTCAACCAAACCGAAGGATTGGAAGCAATTTGGTACTTGAACAACAATACAGCGGTGTATTCCGACCACTTCGAATCGCTGTATCTAGAAAGAATCATTCCGATGTGACAATCCCTAATAAACAGGCGCTGAGTGATCAGCGCCTTGCATATGGTTATTGAAAATGAATCACTCATCTTCTGTATGCGACCATTGATGATGCAACATATTCTGCATCTTATTCGCGACAACTCCCGTGAAAATCCCGGTGGGGACCGATATCAACATCATCCATGGCAAGTAGAAAATAAGGGTTTCCGTATTGAGCACGACCATCGCCATGAGAATCTGACCAATCATATGAAACAACGCGCCTGCGACACTGACGCCGATGATCGACATCTTGATGAAGCGCTTCGCAACTATCATGGAGATGATCGCGAGCACACCACCCGAAAGCGACATCCAAAACGGGGGAGTAAACGACGTATACATCAATCCGACGAGAAAAACTCGAATCATGACGACGGTCAGGGCGTCTTTTTCCGAATAGATATAGAGAATGATCAACGTCACAATATTGGCCAATCCGAGTTTCACTCCCGGAATAATGAAAACCGCGACCGATATCATCGATTCCACAATCGACAGCACGATGGAGGCTGAAATCATGATGGCTAAGAAAACGAGTTTGCGTAGTTTCATATCTGTGTCACCGTAGGTATTGTATCATGAGTTCATATTTCTGACAACAAGAAGCGATAGGCGGCGCCTATCGCTTCTCTTTCAAGTATCCATATAGCATCGCAAGTGGCCAAAACAAGACTCCGATTACGATGACGATGAACCAATAGAAATGTCTGAAAAAATCGATGAAAGACAAATTCAGAAATATGGCGATACCACAAATCAAGAGGTACGCGATCAACGAAAAAATCAGTTGATTAAGTCGTCTCCGAATGGCTTGGTTTTTTTTGGCGATGCGATCGGGAAAGGCATCCATGACATCATCAGCTGACCCGAACTCGGTAATGGATTTTTCGATCGCCTCATCCACGGGCGTACCTTGTTCGACCAAATCATCCACTTTTTCTTCGAGCGACACGGTCAATATCTCGATCAATTCGCGCTTGTCATCTTCATTCAGAATGCCACGAAGCAACCCAGAAACGAACTTTTTGATCTTATTCATTCTGTTTCGCCTCCAATGAATGCCTTCATGATTTCCTGTAACAAGTTCCATTCAACGAGCATTTCCTGGAAATAGGCTTTGCCAAACCGGCTGATGCGGTAATAACGTCGTTGTCGGCCGAGGGACTTCTCTCCCATATAGGATGAAATCAGCTCTCGCGATTCAAGTCGCTGCAAGACCGCATACAATGTGGCTTCTTTGATATCGAACTTTTGTTGGGTCCGGGCTTTGATCTCGTTTGACAATTGATAACCGTACATATCCCGTTCGCTGAGCAACTTCAGGATGATCGTATCGATATGTCCCCGAATGACATCACTGTGAATCATCGGTTTAAGCGCGTTGTAAAACGTATCCGATCGTAATGGCTTTCGGTCCGCAATGCGCACCCACGGCAGGTGTCAGAATATATTCGTTGACATGTAAGACATTAGGACGGACAGCCATGATCTTCTCTTTGATATATTGAACGGCTTCGGGGTTGTTGGCATGAATGATGAATGGCTCGTAATCCTTGTCTTGGGTTTCTTCCAAAAACTTTTCGATGACGCGGTCGAGCGCTCTTTGGAAAGTCCTGATTTTTTCCACGGTGACGACAGCGCCGGTCTTGTCGATCTCCAGCAAGGGTTTGATCTTCAACACACCCGCAAGAAATCCGGCCGCATTCGACAATCGGCCGTTTTTGACCAGATACGAGAGGTCGTTGACCGCAAAATAGATGTGGTTGTGGTCGCGAATGAAAGACAGGCGTTCGACAATTTCTTCCATGGACATGCCTTCTTTGGCGAGATCATGGGCCAAAAATGCCATCTTGCACTGGAGATACCCCACTGTCCGGGAATCGAAGACGGTCACTTTAATGCCTTCCACCATCTTCTTGGCGATCATTGCATTTTCATAAATCCCGCTCATCTTCGAAGAAATCGTGATGAAGATGGCTTCATCGCAGCCTTCGTCCCGAAGCTTTTCATATGCTTCTAGCATGGTACCGGTCGACGCCATGGCAGTTCTCGGGAAAAGTGAAGCGTCTTTTTCGAGCATTTCGTAGAAATCATTGGCGGTCAACTCCTCGAAATCGACATACTCTTTGCCACCCATTAAGATAGTCGAACGGATGACGCGAATATCGTAATCGTGGGGAATGTAATCAATCGCCGAATTGGTACAGACTAAAACACCTAATTTTTTCATACACTGCTCCTCTAATCAATCTATAACGTTCGTACTTAATTATAACTTTTCTCAGTTAATTGTCAATATCAGCGGTTGGAATCGCGTTTGGGGAACCCTCCGGGCTTCCGTGGTTTGAAGGATGGTGACAACACCGCGCGGCGACCTTTAATCTTTTCGCCCGCGAGTTTGGTCATGACTTGATTGGCTACCGACTCGGGAACGCTGAAGAAAGAAAACTCGGTCAAAATCGCAATCTCCATGACATCTCGCCGTTGGATTCCCAATCTGGGAGCGACGAAATCCAGAATATCGGATACAATCAGCCCGTCCTTCTTGCCGACATTGAGGTGAAAACGGGGAGACTTCGATTCCTTGTTCCTTTTTTGCATCGGTTCAAACGCTTCGTTGATGTCCAAGATGTTATGTTCTGCCTGTGAATCATGCGTCAACATCCTGAGCAGGCTGACGATGATCTGATCTTCGGTCAGCTTCGCCTGGATCGCCTTGTTCAAAATCTGATACTCACGCTCAAATTGATTGTTTTCCAGCAATTGAATCATCTGTTCGACCAATTTGTCGTCTTTGACATCGCGGACTTTATCATATGTCGGAATATTCCGTTTCTTGATTTTTGTATGGACTATACGTTCGATCTCATCGATTTTTCTGAGTTCTCCGCGACTGACGAGGGTGAAAGAATAACCCAGATTGCCGATCCTGCCGGTACGGCCGATCCGATGGACATAGTAATCCGCTTTTTCGGGCACATCGTAATTGATGACCGCTTCGACCATCTTGATATCGAGACCTCTTGCCGCGACATCAGTGGCAACCATGACATCGATCACGCCCGTATGGAACTTGCGCAATACATCGAGACGCACCGTTTGCGGTAAGTCTCCGTGGATTTTATCAACATTCAACCCGCGATCGATCAATTCTGTGGTCAGTTCGTCGACCTGAACCTTCGTATTGCAGAATACGAGCGTCAATTTCGGACGATAGATGTTGATCAAGCGGTATAAAGCTTCGGTCTTGTTTTCTCTTCTGACCTTGTAGTAATACTGGATGACATCGCTGTTAGTAGATGCATCCCCGATGACTTTGACCAGTTCCGGTTCGTTCATGTATTTCTTTGCCAATGCCAAAATGGGTTTGGGCATAGTTGCCGAAAACATGAGTGTTTGTCGCGTTTTGGGGGTTGTCTCCAAGATTTTCTCGATATCTTCCTGAAATCCCATTTTCAACATTTCATCGGCTTCGTCGAGGACAAGCATCTGGATGTGGTCGAGGCGGATTGTCCGCCGTTCCATGTGATCGAGCAAGCGTCCCGGCGTGCCGACAACGATTTGCGGACGCTCCTTCAACAAGCGGATCTGACGCGTGATCGGATCGCCCCCGAACACCGTCACGATTTTGATATTCGTCATATATTTCGCGATGCGTTTGAACTCATCGGTGATTTGTACCGCGAGTTCTCGTGTCGGCGCGATGACAATGGATTGGATGAGGTCATTTTGGGAGTCTATATGCTCAAGGATCGGAATGGCAAATGCCGCCGTTTTGCCGGTTCCCGTGTGTGAGTGACCGATGACATCCTGTCCTCCCATGAGCAAGGGAATGGTCTGTTTTTGAATATCGGTCAGTTCCGTGAAACCCATCTCCTGGATGGCTTGTTCAATTTCTGTTCTAAATTCCATAATTCTTCCTTTATATTTGATTTTTTGTGGATCGCTTATATCATAACACATCATGTCATGATATCTGCTTGTTCATGAAAAAAATCAGCATTATGCTGATTTCTCAAGAAGTAGAAACTTTGATTCCTTTTTTCTTAAGATAGGCCGAGGTTTTTCCCATCCCCGGAATAGTCGTATGCGTAAAAGATCCATCATAAATGGTATGAACGCCACACGAGGGTGATTGATCCTTCAAAATGGCACTGTCAACGTCATCTGATAATGCGATGCGAAAAACAGACGCCGCACCCTTCATAAACGCTTTTGTACAATCCTTACCTTCTTGATCCCTTACAGAACCGTCGGCTTGAATTTCCGATGGCACTCTTGGTGTCGGCAGTCCCCCGAGACATTCCGGACAGACAGGAATGAGAATCTTCCCCTTTTGAAGTCGAAGCGTGCCGATGTCCAGTCGTCCTCTGCCATCATAGGCTGTAGGAAAGCCTAAGAGGCAGCTGCTGATCAGGACTGAGGGAAATGGACTCATTCTTCGAAGGAATCGATATCGATGTTGATGCGCTTGCCGATTCTCGACGCTGCTGCATAAGCGATCGTTCGAACGGCATTGGCAATCTTGCCACCTTTGCCAATCACACGGCCTAAATCTTCTTGATTTACGAGCACTTGAACCGTGATTTGGGCTTCATCTTCTGAAAATTTCTTGACGAGTAAGTCTTCGGGATGGACAACAAGCGGCGTGACAAGATCGAGGATCAGTTTTTCAAAATTCACTGCCATGATCCAATCCCCTTATTTCTGCTTCTTTGATTCAGCGAATTGCTTATTGATGCCTGTCTTGGTAAATAGGTTTTTGACTGTATCGGTCGGTTGTGCTCCGTTCGCCAACCATTTCAGTGCTTTTTCCGCATCCACTTGAATCAAAGCGGGTTCCTTGGTGGGATCATACAACCCGATAATCTCCAAATATCTTCCATCTCTCTTTTTGGTTGCTTCTGCAGCGACAACGCGATAAAACGGACGTTTTGTGGTGCCAAACCGTTGTAATCTTAACTTAACCATAATCATCTGCCTCCTTGCATAAATTGATCGTGATTATTGTATCACGATAAAAAAAACCTGTCAAGGTTTTTTTCTTGACAGGGGAATGTTATTCTTTGAAACTCAAGTGTTCCATCTCAATCATTGATTCTTCGATTTTGCGAATCTGGCGATGTTTCTGGAGTTGCTTTTTCACGCGATCAAATTGGCCTTCGTCGATATAACCAGCCAAATAATTGGCTTTGGGATTCACATAGGAAATGTGAACTCCCGCCTTTTCAACTTCCTTCACGATTTTTTTGTTTTGGAAATAGATAATGATTCCCTTACGATGAACCATGGGACTCACCTCCGACACAATGGTGTTTTTCGCGTACGAGACAACTGTCAAGACATGACCGCAAGCGTTTTTGAAATGCTTGAGGCCCTTGATTGAAGTGATTGAGGGCGTGAATGTATGATTGATAAAAAGGATGCTGATACAATTGAGCTTTCGCCTCGGAAAAGGCCTTGGCAACCCGAGGCAGATCGGGATGATGTGTCCCATATGCTTGGACTTCGTTGTAATGGTCTCTTGTCGTAACAAAGTGTTGAATCAACCACTTCGTGTTCGGATCGCCATATAGCCGCTTGAGGCTGTCGACGACGTTTTGGTACTCCATGCTTTCTTGCCACATCTCGATGATTTTCTCAGCGTGCTCATACAAGATTGAATCGATCATCTTAATCACCTGATGCTATTATATCATAATATTCGTCAAAGCCAGCACAGAAAATCTTGTCCGTCGATGAATGGCCATGAGTCCTCGGTAATGGCCTCACAGCCTGACGCATCATCATCATTTTAAAATCTTCTACACAGTGCCAATTTCTGTGTCGTAATCACTGGTCATTGAGCTGAGTCAGAAGCGAATATCAGCGGGATCTCCGAGTCAAGTACTTCGCGGTATGCGCCTGCTTCAAGCAGAGGGTCGAGCTGCAACATCCCGATCGCAATCCGCTTCAAGGCAATCACGTGATTGTCGATTGCTAGAAACATCCGCTTGACTTGATGATATTTACCTTCGGATATCGCGATAATACACGTATGTTCATCTATAATTTCAATGCGTGCCGGGCGGGTTTGAAAGGGTTGATTTCGGGCGTCAAGGATTTGGACGCCTTGTTCAAGCCGATGTCCATTCTTGATTGGGAATTCCGTCCTGACTTCGTAATATTTGTACACGTTTTTATTCGGAGCGATGATTCTATGAAGCAATCCGCCATCATTTGTCAAGAGAATCAGTCCACTGGCGTCTTTGTCCAGTCTGCCGGCTATCGAGAGCTTCATCCGCTTGAATCGTTCATCGAGGAGGTCCATGACCGTCGTTTCACCCGGCTCATGGGTCGAAGAGAGGACTTCCACGGGTTTATGCATCATAATAACGAGGTGTTCCTTATAATAGATCGGTGTTCCACGGATCAAAATATCATCTGATTCCGGACGAACCTCGCTTCCGGGGTCTTTGCACAAAACACCCGACACCATCACGCTGCCTGTTGTGATCAACTGACGCACTTCTTTGCGTGTCCCATAACCCAAATGCGCGATTAGTTTGTCCAGACGCATCACACGAACCCCCCATCTCTATCAGCCATATTGTACCACAATTAGCGTATTACCTATGTAATATCAGAGAAATTTGTTATAATAGAAATGGTGATGAACATGTTGACAATGAAAGATGTGATTCAAGAAGGAAATCCGATATTGCGAAAGCGGGCGACCCCTGTCGCGCTACCCTTGAATCAAGCGGATTTGCATACCTTGCGTCAAATGATGGAATATATCAAAAACAGCCAAGATCAAACCATGGTCGAGACATATGAACTTCGGCCGGCCGTAGGCTTGTCTGCACCGCAAATCGCCTTATCCCAAGCGATGTTTTGCATTCATACAACCGATGAAACGGGCCATCAACTGCATTCATACGCCATCGTGAACCCGAAGATTCTGTCCCATTCCGTTTCTCAGACCTATCTTCCTGGAGGCGAAGGCTGCTTGTCCGTCGATGAAGAAAAAAACGGCTTAGTACCCCGGGCCAAAGTAATCAAGGCCCGCGTCCATTCAGTCGACTTGGAAACCGGAGTTGCCCAACCCGCCTTATTGAAACTTGAAGGGTTTTTATCTATCGTATTCCAACATGAGTATGATCATCTTCGCGGAGTCCTCTTCGTAGATAAAGTCCAATCGCATCTTCCAGGGATTGAACCCATACGCTTTGCATCCGAACCGGAATAGTCGCGACCATCGATGGATTATTTGAGCTCTGATATAATCGATTATATCAACACATATTTGAAAAAAGAACCTCATTTGGCGCTATCGCTTTGTATCACAACGCAAAAGGGCGATCAGATGTGTTTTTTTTCTTCTGGTACACCTCCCCACGCTCAAACGCTCTATGAGATCGGGTCGATCACGAAAGTATATGTGGCCAGTCTCCTCGCGAAACTCGTTCATGAAGGGAAAATCCGCTTGGAAGACCCCATTTCGGCCTTCTTCGACTTGCCTGATCACCGATCATACCCGACCATCCTCGAGCTGGCCACCCATACTTCAGGATATTGGCCCTGGGTCTCGATTCGATTTTTGACCGCATATCTCCTGAAAAATCGGAACTTAACCAAAAACTACTATCAGAATCAAACGGTGGAACGATTCCATAAGTATCTCCGTCGAAAACCCCGGTTCATGATGAATCGCTATCACTACGCGGATTTCAATTACGCCATTATCGGTCAAATCATCGCTCAAGTCGAGCAAAAACCGTATGACGAGGTTATGCGTGATTTTCTCTGCAATAGCCTCGGTCTTCGCGATTCTCGAATTGCACAAGATGCCCAACCCGGAATCGAAAGTTATTATCGCACACACGTCCGTCATCATCTGACCTGGAACCCCAACAATCCATATGCGCCGGCAGGAGCCATCCTCACGACGCCGCAGGACAGCCTTGATTTCATCAAGAAAAATTTGCGACAGGACCCGGAATATCTCCGACTAGCGCTCACGCCCACCAGGAAAATCCAATTTCAGAAACAGTCGATGCGCATCGGACTCGCCTGGCACATGTTTCCCGATGGAAACTACGTCTTTCACAAAGGCGGAACTTCGTGCTATCGCGCTACCTATCTCCTCCACAAGAAAAAACAGATCGGCATGACCCTGCTCGCGAATACCATCGGGGACAGGACGCATAATACGACCAAACTCTCGATGATGATCTTCAAACAGATCAAAAATATTATGCGAAATCAAGTATCATGAGCTGTTTTGCTTTCCAAGAAAAAACCAGCGTCCCCCTAGGAATGCTGGTTATTTTTTTGTTTCATGGTTATGAGTCGAGAAATTGTGCGAAATCACGACCAAAATCATAGGCTTCTTGAAGTTGGTCTTGGGATGGGTTGAAGCGGACTCTCAAACCATCCTTGACAACCATCTTCAACTGTTTCAAACGTTCAAGCACATTCGAGACACCTTCACCGCTCCATCCATACGATCCAAAGGCGGTCGCTTTTTTTCTGCCATCAATTTCAGGATTCAGCTCTGATAAAATCAACCAAATGGGTTTAGGCGCATCTTTGAGGATTGTTGTCGTTCCAATCAAGAAGGCATCCGCCGCACGGATGCGTGCGACAATGATGTCCGGATCGTTATCGACCACATCAAGGATCTCTATCTGTACCGCTTCTTTCATTTGATCGCGCATCCCTTGACTGATTGCCTCTGCGATCTTTGCGGTATAGCCATAAGCGCTTGCGAGCGGGATGACTATTAAAGGTATATCATGTTTCAAAGTAGGCTTTGACCATTGACGATAAAGGGAAAATGCCTCTTTCATGAAGGTTTGATCGATGATCGGCCCGTGACTGGTCATGATGAGATTGAGTTCGAGGTGTTCGATACGATCAAGTGCTTTAACGACAAACGGCTTGAACGGCAACATGATCGAGAAAAAATAGTTCTCGAACGCGGATACAAAATCGGTCTTTGAGGGGACTTTCGCCGCGTAAACACCTTCAAAAGCATAGTGTGAACCAAAGAAATCACATGTGAAGAGAACGTTGTCTTCTTTGAGATAGGTAAACATCGTATCGGGCCAATGCAAGTTGGGCAAGATCATGAAGGACAGTGTTTTGCCACCGAGATCGATCGTCAATTGATCGGTTGCGCGCAAGGATTTAAAAGGTCGATTCAGGATTTCTTTGAGATTCGCCAGACCCGGAGAAGTCGCAATCACCGTGATTTCGGGGTGCTGCTCGATCAATCTGATCACTGCGCCGGAATGATCGGGCTCGGTATGATTTAATATCAAATAGTCAATGCGTTCAACCTCGATAAGCGATGACACTTTGGCCATAAAGTCTTCGGTGAAATTCGCCTTGGCCGTATCGATCAATGCGGTCTTTTCTTTTCCTTTCACGATATAACTATTATAGGATGTCCCAAACTCGGTCGCCATCACAATGTCAAACACCCTCAGATCATAGTCGTTGACACCGACCCAATAAATATCATTTTTGAGCGCTAATGTATTTTTTTGCATTTCATTCACCACCTTAAAATTCTCTGAATCCATCCATATTATACCTTAAAATGAGCGCCAGCCCAAGCCGTTTGCTTGTGCGTGCGCTCATCGATAGCTTATCTAATGCGATTGAAGAGATATTTGGTCGTTTTTACCCAAGTCGTCACGAGATCAATCGTGACCATCAAACCGATAAATACTGATATCCCGATGCACGCCTTGCGAATATACTCAGCAATGTCTTGGTCCTGCAAGTCAAAGAATTCAGCGAGTCGCGCGATGAAATCGGCATGGATCATATTGGGACTCATCACAAACATCACTACGACAACGAAACTGAATATCTGATGAATAGTTCGCGATATTCCGACACCCAAAGTCCAACGCGCATCCTTGATTTTGATGGCGATCGCCACCACAGCCAGCACGAGTGATGCGATGAAGAAAGGAATAAACTTGAGCACATGTGACTGATCGAATAACTGCGATATCGGCGTCCAGTTTCCGTCATTCGTGAACCAGCCCAAATATTGATTTGCATTGTAGAGCACATAAATCGCAATTGCGCCGAAGATGATCGTCACAATCAGTTCAGCGATACTTGAAGTAGGTGAAATCCGTTCTTGGGAAGTTTTATGAAGCGGCGGTAATGTCTCGGGTTCCCACGGTTTTTTGTGGATGCTTTTGCCATAAGAGGATATGAGGGCGAACACCAAGGTCACAATCGCAAACGCGCTCAATAAACCTTTGAATATTCCGGAAACGGTGCGTGCGAAGATCTCGGCAATGCGGCCGATGATTCCGACGGCTTCGGGATTCATTAACGCATCGATCAGGCCAAAGACAAGCGCGACACTGCCAAACACAATCAATACAATCTTCAATACTTTCAGATAGTCATCAAACCACTCGGGCGCGATGAGATAGCGTTTTGTCTCGCGATATTCGTTCGCGATGATTCTGGGTTCTCCAAGTGATTTGAGGATTGAGATCACTTCCTCTTTTGTGGGGCTGTCTGACAACATATCTTCGATATTTGACCGCATTTCCTTCTTGACTTCCTCACGCATGTTTTCCGGAAGCCTTGTGGCTACTTCCTGGATATAACGTTCAATGATATCTTTCATGTTCACACCTCCAAAATTCCTTGAATTTCTGATACGATCTGTTTCCATTCATCTTTCAGAATTTGATACATCTTCAATCCTTCCTCGCTCAACACATAATATTTACGCGGTCGATTGTCAGACGTATCCCATTCACTCTTGAGTAATCCCTGTGCGTCGAGACGCCTGAGTAAAGGATACAGGGTCCCCGCTTCCACCGCCACGCCCCTCTCCTCAAGGCTTTGCAGCAACGAATAGCCATAACTCGAGTGATTCAGCAAACTAAGAACCGCAAGAACCTGTGTGCCTCTTCTCAACTCATTCTTCAGGTTTGTGACAAGCATTGCGTCCATATAAATATCACCTCAACGTCATTATACTGTATGACATACTATATTGTCAATACTATATTATTTTATTAAATGCTTCCGCGATATATATCATGAATGGAGCGCACATTATTGTCTTGAATACGGGGCTATTCATCGCTAACAATGACTGAAAGTGCATGAGTCATAGACCTATAAAAACATCAGGATAGGTTCCATCACAATCACGTATGTGATAGAATAGTTGTTGTTGCATTTACAGATGATCGAGTTGGAGCGCGTGTGATGAAAAAATGGTTGATAGTCATGGTTTCAATGCTTTTCTTAATCCTGGGTTGTGATGCACATCGACAACCCATCTATATTGATCGAATCGAAATATACCAAGACAGTGAACTCTTGGCGGGAACGCTGAAGTATTTTGACGGCTCAACCTGGGTAGAATATGAATCAAGCACAACAAACCAAACGAATGTCTACTATTCTATAGATATAGCTATTGGCAGTTCAATCAACATTGTCTTTGAAATCTATAGTCCCGATAAAACCATCAATGACATGAAGTTGTCGTTAAGTAGTGATTTCGCCTCTCACACCCTCGCTTCTGCGTGGGCAACCATCAATGATAGAGAAGACGAAATCACGCTATCAAACTATCTGATTGAAGACGTGTCCGGCACATACAATGTCATCAGCATCTACGGTTGGCTGACCGATCAGGGACCAAAATACGTCGGTGCGAA
This sequence comes from Candidatus Izemoplasmatales bacterium, assembly GCA_028699855.1. GTDB lineage: Bacteria > Bacillota_I > Bacilli_A > Izemoplasmatales > Hujiaoplasmataceae > JAAYZB01. The sequence goes on from JAQVTV010000003.1 coordinate 13,526, forward strand.
AAGCAATGATGTAGAATACATTCTTAAAGGCGTGCATTTCAACCTGTTTCCATAAATTACATGATTTGATTCTTTGCTTATCGCTTTTTTGACTACTCATTTTTTGGTGTATTGATTCTTCAATTATTAATGAATGCGACATCACTTCAAAGCTATTGTTCATATCTCTCGCTACTCACAATAACTTGTCATGCACCTTATGAAACTAGATCCATAACATTCACAACCTATCATGAGATATGCATATATCGAGTGATAGGTTGTGTTACAAAAAAATGCCCTGAATGGGCATAAATTTGTGTAATAAGCTCGTTTTTCAAGAACTAAATCACGATGATATTATCTTGTCACAACCAAGTTTGCTATGTTGTCAATATGGTGTTTGTTTTCAATGAACATAAGATTCTTATCAAAAATAAATAAATCATGAAATTAAAAAATCAATTTAATTATTTTTAATGTTTTATCGAGTAAGTCAAGTGGAAGTTTTTCAACAGTTTTTAAAATCCTTACTTTTGTATCCATGGTTTTTACTTGCTCGCACATGATTTGTCCGTAAGTTTTTGTCCTTGAATCTAAATCTACATGTAAAGGATATTTAACTGCCCTATCAGAAGTAATCGGAACAACAATAACAAATCCATTCGTTTTTTTGTGATATATATCATTGCTTACAACAACTCCAGGTCTCTTCCCTTTTTGTTCGGAACCTAGTGAAGGATCAAAATCAACAATAACGATATCTCCATGATTTACCATATTTCTCTACCTTTAGAGTCATCAAAAATAATTTCTCCTTTATAAGTTTCTTTATAATCTAAAAATAACTCTTCTAAAGATTTAGGATCAAAAGAATTTACTTTTGATAATATAATATCTTTTCCCTCAACTTTAACGGTAAATTCTTCGCTTTCTTTGATGTCAAGCATTTTTAAAATAGCAGCGGGTATAATAATACCTTTACTATTTCCTATCTTCTTTAATTGTGTATTCATAAAATCACCATCCTTCATAAATAGTATATACCTTTGTTATAACATTGTCAATTTCTTAATCTTAAAATTTTTAAATAATAATTCCGAGTATAACCAAAAAGAAATCACCTGTTAAACAGGCGTTCACATTTTATGGAGTCTCTATGAACCTTAAGGGTCGCATTTTTAGGGTTTAAAAACCTTAACTGGTAAGAATTTGCTAAATCGAGCAAAATCAAGTAAATACTGGTATCTATGGGTAAATAATGGAAAACCGTGTGATTTACTACAACTGGTAAGAAAATGACCTAAAGTGGTAAATTGTGGAAAAATCGAGAAAGTAGATACCCAAAAAATATCCATTACGCTTTATTCACATGTATCCTATTTATATAATGAAGTGTAGTTATCTTGCGCTGTTATTGTTTTTATTTAACCTTGTATAGATTGTTCAAATATTTGCATGAATGAGAAGCGTTGCGGATGAAGGATTTTCTATATATAGTTTAACTCAATAAGTCAATTAACAGCGCTTTTGTTAGTTTTCCTCTTAGATCATTACAATCGATATCTTTGATATTTCTAATATAAATAGCTTCAAATACTTCCTTGTTTTCAACAAACTCTGATTTCTGCACTTTTCCTTTATAGACAATCCAAATTAGTCGCTGTTCATCCTTGGTGAAAGTTTTGTATAGTTCGAGATTATGTACTACCATTCCAGTTTCCTCATAAAACTCTCTATGAGCAGCCTGATCTAGAGTTTCACCCAAATCGCGATATCCACCAGGAAATGTAAGTTTTCCTTGTTCTTTCCCTTTTAATCTAACTAATAACACTTCATTATCATCTGTAAAAGCAGCTATAACACAAGAGACATAAACCCAGTTATTCCAATCAATATATTCACATGTATTACATGATTTGACTAGACTATCATTAATGGTTTTTTCGTATAATTTAGAGCCACAATTTGGACAAAAGTTCATTTTTCTACTATTTTTTCTTATATTACACATAGCTTTCACGCTATTTAAAGTTGGTAGTTCTTAGCAATATAAGTTATTTGCTAATCTAAGCGTTCAAAAATCACTGTTACTGAATAATATCGTAAAACTTTCATCTAATCAATGATTATAGATTTAAGCTGTCAGTATTTAGCAAAAATTCAATTATTCCAATAACTAGTATGCCTTCTTCTGTCACCCAAGGTAAAATTTCATCTTTGACAATTATAACCTTTTTAAAACTATCATCAATATTAATAAAAGGTCTAGTTTCTTGTATTGTTTTGTCTCTTGTTTCCAAATTGAGGGCTACTTGTACATAGTATCTCTTAGTATGTTGGTTGCAAACAAAATCTACTTCAAGTTGCTTTCTAGTGTCATTTTCTCTGATTTCAACAATTCCAACATCGACATTATATCCTCTTCTTACCAATTCTAAATAGACAATGTTCTCCATGATATGATTATCCTCTTGCTGTCTATAGTTTAGTATGGCATTTCTTAATCCAATATCAGTGAAATAATATTTTGAAAGTGTTTCTATGTAACGTTTACCTTTAACATCATATCTGTTTACATTTTCTATCAAGAAAGAATCCACTAAATAACCTAAATATGAAATGACAGTATTGATTGATAATTCTTTGTTCCCATAACTTTTATGTGTGTTCGTCAATTTTCTTGCACTTGTTAATGATCCTATAGAAGAGGCAATTATTTTCGTTAAAGACGTCAACACTTCACTTTTTTCAACATTATTTCTTTCAATGATATCTTTAAAATATGTTAACTCAAACAAGTTTTTCAAGTAGTTAGATTTATCCTGATCACCTTCTAATGATATAAGCATTGGCATACCACCATATCGAATATACTGCTGATAAGCATCATTCTTGTTAAGTTTTTTTGCTTCGAAAAACTCTCTAAATGATAGAGGATAAATTCTTATTTGATGACTTCTTCCTCTAAACTCAGTAACAATATCTGATGATAAAAACCTCGAATTACTACCTGTAACATAGATATCGACATTGCTCATATTTATATATCCGTTGAGTAATGATTCAAAATTTGATACTAATTGAATCTCATCGAGAATAACATAGAACATATTCTCATCAATTATCTTACTTCTAATATACTCATCTAGTAGATATGGATCATGGTATTTATGATTTTTAAGTTGATCTAAGTCGATCTTAATGATGTGTTTTTCATCAACACCTGCTTCTTTTAGATGATTAGTGAAGAGTGGGTCTAATAAATATGATTTGCCACTCCTTCTAATTCCAGTAATTACTTTGACTAAATTGATATGCTTACTTTCTATTAACTTCTTTAAATACTCATTTCTATTTATAAGCATGTACTTCACACTCCTTGAACATTTTTGACAATATCGGCATTTCCATTCACAATAATATTACACCAGATTTTATTATTTATCAAGATTCTGGTGAAACCTTTTGCCTTAAAAGGCTTTTTTGTTCAATTTGAGTAACAAAAATGCCCTATTAGGGCATAATTTTGTGTCATTAGTTCGTTTTTTAGGAACTAATTCAAGATTATTTTGGAGTCTCTGTTAACCTTAAAGTGTCGTATTTTTAGGGGCTCTTTATCCTTAACTGGTAAGAAATTGCCAAAACGAGAAATATTGAGTAACGGTTGGTATTTGTGGGTAAATGGTGGTAAGTATTTTACCTACTACAACTGGTAAGAAAATGACCTAATCGAATAAATAGTGGAAAAATCGAGAAATTAGTTGATCATAATTTGTGTACTCTAGATGTTTACAATAAGACTATATAGCATAATCCTCTATATAATCATCTCTCATATATGATTAATAAAACCAATAAAACATGATGAAATCACACTCATGAATTCCTGAAAAATAACCTAATACAGCATCTTTGAATTCTATGGTTTCCTCATTAGTAGGAATTTTTTTCGCATAATGTTTTCAAACTTATCGATTTTATCATTATCAATGATGTAACCATGGTAATCTTCAATCCCTCTAAATTTATCAATAAAATCTGATAAGACATCTCAAGTATATGATTGAACATCAATCGAGTAATAGGAAACTCCAAATCTACCATCATCCCATGGAAAAGCTGATATTCTTTTACCTCGATGCAAATTCTTAAACTTCATAGATCTTTCATCATTATCATGTTCACGTGGTACAATATACTGTGCTATTAATGGTAGGTTGCCTTTAGATTTTATCAGAATAATATCAAAAATATCAATCAATTCAATTGACCTAGTATCAAATATTTCTAGATAAGAAAAGTGCTTTGCTAACGATGCATTTGGTTCAATAAAATATTGTTCTATTTCATCTGCTTTAGCGCAAGCACAGTCATTACTTCTATATAGATTATGTGTTTTAGCAATTTCATCATATAATTCAGGATATTCTAAAAAATCTATATGTTTCATTTTTCTCTCGTTTTTACAAACATATTATCTGCGTAATTTGATCATTATCTTTTTGAAATCTAACTTGCTAAGAATGTTGTTAAGTGAACTATCTTTATCCCATCGATTACGCCAACATCTTTGTAATCATAGGTTACGATGATTCTTTCATAATTGTCTTTCACAACAAGTAAATTATCTGTTTCTCTAGTACTATTTATAGGCATACTTAAGGTCACTTGAACATACTTAGTATAATCATCTTTGAAACAAACAAAGTCTATTTCTAAATCATCATATTTTCCAACAAAAACATGCCATCCATCATTAATGAGTTTTAGATAAACAACATTTTCTATCATAGACCCAAGATTGCTATTCATACGACCTAGCATGATATTTTTTAGTCCAAGGTCAACTACATAATACTTACCTAATGTTTTTAAATGTTCCTTACCTCGAATATCATATCTCGTTGCTTTATAAAAAATAAATGCATTTTCTAAAAGTTGAAGGTACTTGTTAATAGTCTCCGGTTTTACTACTTGATTCATAGATTTGAAATAATTAGAAATTTTGGAACTTGAAACCGACTTACCTATATTATCTAACAAATACAGTGAAAGTTTCATGAGCACATCAATCTGAGTAATATTACCTCTAATCGAAACATCTTTTAAAAGAATGCTATTATAAATACCTTTCAATATATCGCTTTTCATTTGTTCATCTTTTGTGAATGCAACCGATGGGAAACCACCGTACTTTATGTATTCTTGTAAATATTGATCTATACTATCTGCTTCAGTAAAGTCTTTTAATTCTACTAATGATAACGGATAGACCTTAATTTCTACATATCGACCGGATAGATAAGTTGCGAGTTCGCCGGAAAGCATTTTCGCATTTGACCCTGTTAAATATATATCGCAATTAAACGCAATCCTTAATCCATTAATCAGCTTTTGCCAATTATCAACTTCAGCTATCTCATCAAATAGAAAATATATTCTTTCATCGGTTTCTACTTGAGTTTTGATGAATTCATATAGTTTGTCAGCCGTTTGAATACTAAAAGTATCTGGATGCTCAAAATTGAGATATATCGTTTTTTTGTTAAGTTGTTGAAGGTGTTTCTCAAGCATTTTCAATATAAATGACTTACCTGATCTTCTAACACCAGTAATTAATTTCACGAATTCTGTATCTATGTATTTGATTAGTTTGTCTAAATAATAACGTCTGATTTGCATTTTTAGCACCTCTTTTACTTACATTGTATTATTTTTTTTGCCTTTTGTAAATAAATATTTGTGTTATTGCCTTTTTTTGCCTTTATATAGGCATTATAATACTGATGACAGGTTCTATAAAAACAAAAAATGCCCATTAAGGCATAAATTTGTGTCATTAGCTCGTTTTATCGAACTAATTTTAGATTTTATTGTCTTGTCATGATGGAGTTTTACTCTAAAATCACTTGTATTATTCGGAGTTTTACTCTGTTTCCAACGGAGTTTTACTCAATTTCATACGGAGTTGCTTTCCGGGGTATGAAAAGAGCGAGATTTTCTGTAATCTCGCTCTTTCATAACTATTCGTATGATTTCTTTTATCACTGTTAAAAATCATACAAATCCACCGGTAATTATCATGCGTAAGATAACGCAAATAACCATTGTTTAAATTTCATCACATTCCAATATTTAGTTAACTATTTGTTGTCCTTTTTCTATAATAAATCCTCTGAGATAAAGTTATAATAAAACTAAATAGGATCATACCAAATGGATATAAACTTACAGGATTATTATGTAAAGAGATGAAATACAATAAAATAGATATTCCAATATCAATAAGAAATAACATCAAAAATATATACTTGCTTTTTACATTTCTAACAAATGAATAAAACAGATAAATTATGCTAGGAAGAATAATCCATATAATTGATAACGATAGAGCAGCATACCAAAAATACTCCTTATACAAATCATAAATATCTGAATTTTGATTTGTTTCATAAATCTCTAGCCAACGATTAGCAT